>JAYVZU010000362.1:0-4483 GCA_043783075.1 Rhodanobacteraceae bacterium | reverse complement strand
ATAAGTATTCGCCTTCGCTCGAGGCGGCGTTTCGAATTGCGGATGTGTTTGGGGTTCCGTTGGAGGTAGTGTTTCAGTATGACCGGGGGAAGCGGAAGTGACGGTCCTTTGAAGAAGGCTTAACACCGACTTTAACCGATCAAGAGCCATATTGCTTTTGATCGGTTCAATCGGTTTAAATCGGTGTTAGGTAGTTCTATGTCGACCGACTAAAGGTAGCTTTAGTGGCGGGTTTCGGTGCTGCCTATCGTTTCGGCGGTTAGGTCGCCCTGGGCTAGTTTGCGGTGGAAGAAGTTGAGGGTGAGGGTCATCATGGCGTGGGCGTGCTCGGGGTCGTAGCGGACACCTTCGTCGCGGAGGAAGGCGTGGGCTCCGTTGACTTCGTGCCAGTTGAGCTTGGTGTTTAGTTCGGTGAGGCGAGCGAGAACTCTCATGCGGCCTTCTGCTGGGACGTGTGGATCCTGACGGCCCCAGCACATGAAGAGTTCGCCCTTGATGTCGGCGGCGCGGGCTAGTGAGTCGTCCTTTTTGCCTAAGCCAAGGGCCCCGGCGTGAATGTCTGTCGCGTAAAAGCAGACAGTTCCAGCAATCTCGGGGTTCATGGCGGCGCGGAAGGCGAGGTGGCCGCCCATGCAGATGCCCATGGCGCCGACTTTGCCGGTGCAATCCGGGCGCGAGAGGACGTAGGCGATTGCGGCGCGGGCGTCGGAGTCGTAGGCTTCGAGCGGCTTGTTGGTCTTGAGGAAGTTGCCGCGGTCGGAGCCGGCCTGGTCGTAGGCGAAGGCCACGCCGGGGGCCTCGTACTCGTGGTAGACCTCGGGCATGGCGACGATGTAGCCGTGGCCGGCGAGGAGCGCGGCGGTGCGGCGGATCGGGCCGGTGACCTGAAATATCTCTGAGTAGAAGACGATTGCGGGGTACTTGCCCGGGGCGGAGGGGCGCACGATGAAAGTACGCATCGGGCCGGTGAGTGTGTCAATGTCTACGAATTCGTTGTCAATGATGACCATATCGACACGATGATAGCAGTGGACGGGGCTGTGGGTTGTCTAAGGCTTTGGTGCGGCGTCGATCTTCTGTAGCTGAGCCATATGTTTGCGGTCGCGACGCTTCTGTAGGTAGTTGCTGAAGTCGGGCGAGAACTCGAACAGTTGAGCGCCGAGCATGCCTTCCAACGTGACTACGACGCCGTTCTCGATGGTGAGGGCAGCGCCGCGTTCGTCGGAGGGATAGTAGATGTTTGAGATTCCGCCGGAGATGAAGTTGCCGGCTACGTTCGAGACGTTGAACTGCTTCTTACCGTTATCGCCTCTGCAGATAAAGGTGGTCAACGCGGAGTAGATGACGCGGGAGGGGATGGATCCCTTGCCCTTGCGGAAGTAACGGGGGTCCTGATGGAGGAGGACGGGGAGGAGGAAGTTGCCGATGAGGTTTCCGTCGACGTTGTCGAGGTAGCTGGCGCCGGTGCGCTTGAAGTAACCGGCTGGGCCCCAGTCATATCCCTTGTGATCGTCTTCGATCTCGCCTAGGCCTCCGCCGACTACGAAAGCGAGGGCGATGGTGTAGGGATCGACTATGGTGTGCCAGGATAGGCTCCACTTTTGAGATGGGGTGAGAGGGACGAAGGCTCCGCCCATGCTGACGTTGAAGTTGGGCATGATGCCTCCGATACGCTGCTTTTCCTGTTGCGCGACCTGGCGTTCTGCTTCGTGGCGCACGCGGGCTTTGCGCTGCTCGGGTGTCTCCTGTTGCGAGGTGGAGACGGAAGGCGAGTCGGGCAGCGTCGGCGCGATGTTTGACTGGGAGAGCGAGACTCGTAAGGACACGACTGTAAATCCGAAAATTATAGCGATACGAAGAAGCGATGGGTGGACGTTCACGTGATGGTTTTCCGGCTAGCAGGATTTCAGTTACAGGCTCACATGGTGGGACGGGCAGTTGGATGGCCGGGACTCTTTGAAAACATTTATCTTTCGATACTTTTGGGGTATCGAAAGATCGGCGATGCGCGGATGGCTGGTGCGGTTAGCTGAAGAGGAACTCCTTGGTACGGAGTTCCTTAACGGTGTCGCGGAGCTTGGCGGCTTTCTCAAATTCGAACTTCTTGGCGGCTTCGCGCATGTCGGATTCGAGCTTGGAGATGTATACGTCGAGGTCGGCCTGGGTGTCGAAGTCTGGGATACCGTCGGCTTCGTCGGTGAGGTCGGCGTAGTCGGCTTTCAGAATTCCGGCGAGGCCCATGTCGATGTTGCTGATGATGGAGGCTGGAGTGATGCCGTGTTCCTCGTTGTAAGCTTCCTGCTTTTCGCGGCGGCGGTTGGTCTCGTCGATGGCGCGTCGCATGGAGTCGGTCATCTTATCGGCGTACAAAATCGCACGCCCTTCTAAGTGGCGAGCGGCTCGGCCGATGGTCTGGATGAGGGAGCCTTGGGAGCGGAGGAAGCCTTCCTTGTCGGCGTCGAGGATAGCTACCAGCGAGACTTCGGGTAGGTCGAGACCTTCGCGGAGTAGGTTGATTCCGATAAGTACGTCGTACTCTCCTTTGCGTAAGTCGCGGAGTAGTTTTATTCGTTCCAGGGTCTCGATTTCCGAGTGCATGTAACGGCAACGGACACCTACTTCGGTGTAGTAGTTGGCTAAGTCCTCTGACATACGTTTGGTGAGGGTAGTTACTAGGACGCGTTGGTCGAGGCGGACGCGTTCGCGAATTTCTGCGAGTAAGTCGTCGATTTGTCCCTTGACCGGTCGAATTTCCAGTTGCGGGTCTACGAGGCCGGTGGGGCGGATGATTTGTTCGACTACAACGCCAGCGGCTTTGGTGAGTTCGTAGGGGCCGGGGGTGGCGGAGACGTAGACGATCTGCCCGGTGCGGCCTTCGAATTCCTCGAATTTCAGTGGGCGGTTGTCCATGGCACTGGGCAGGCGGAAACCGTAGTCGACGAGGTTCTGCTTGCGGGAGCGGTCGCCGTGCCACATGCCGTGGAGTTGCGGGACGGTGACGTGGGACTCGTCGATGAAGAGGAGGAAGTCGCGGGGGAAGTAGTCGAGCAGCGTGGGTGGCGGCTCGCCGGGAAGACGTCCGGAGAAATGGCGCGAGTAGTTCTCGATGCCGTGGCAGTAGCCTACGGATTTAATCATTTCCAGGTCGAAGCGGGTGCGCTGATGAATTCTTTGGGATTCTACTAGGCGGCCTTGTAGTTCTAGTTCCTTTTCCCACCATTCCATTTCGAGGAGGATGGAATCGCTTGCTGCTTTCTTGCGCTCGGGCTGGACTACGTAGTGGGATTTCGGGTAGATGGGCAGGCGGGAGTACTTCTGCTTCTGGGTTCCGAAGAGCGGGTCGATCTGTGAGAGGGAATCGATCTCGTCGCCGAAGAGCTCGATGCGGTAGGCGTTTTCGTCGTAGGTCGGGAAGACTTCGATGATGTCTCCGCGGACGCGGAAGGTTCCACGGCGGAAGTCAACGTCGTTGCGCTCGTAGAGGATCTCGACGAGGCGCTTGGTGATGTCTTCGCGGCGAATCTTCTGGCCTTTTTCGAGCAACAGCAACATGCCGTAGTAGGCTTCGGGCGAGCCCAGGCCGTAGATGCAGGAGACGGAAGAAACGATGATGCAGTCGCGGCGTTCGAACAGACTCCGCGTTGCGGAAAGCCTCAGCTTGTCGAGCTCTTCGTTGATGGTGGCTTCTTTTTCGATGAAGAGGTCGCCGGAGGGGATGTAGGCCTCGGGCTGGTAGTAATCGTAGTAGGAGACGAAGTATTCGACGGCGTTGTTGGGGAAGAAGTGCTTGAACTCATGGTAGAGCTGGGCGGCGAGGGTCTTGTTGTGAGCGAGGATGAGGGCTGGTCGCTGGACTGTCTCGATGACCTTGGCCATGGTGAAGGTCTTACCGGAACCGGTGACGCCGAGGAGGACTTGATCTTTTTCGCCGGCGGCGAGGCCGGAGACTAGCTCGGCGATGGCTCGGGGTTGGTCGCCCTGAGGCTTGTAGGGGGTGTTGAGTTGAAACTCCATCTCGTAAGGATATAGCGCGCGGATTTATTTTGTTGGGATGTAACCTTGCCAAACGTCGCGCGCGTCACTAGTCTCGTAACGCATCAGCTAAGTGTCACAAATATAAATAGTTAGCATCAAGCGGGCAAGTTTGACCCGCATTGGGGGAACGAATGCAACATGTACGTCGGATTGCATCTCCGCTGGCAATCGTGCTGGCGTCTACGGGTCTGCTGCTCACTGGCTGCGGCAATGGATTACTCAATATCGGAGGCTCGACGATCAGCACTGCGCTGGCGACGACTCCAACTTCAGTTCTGATCACCGATGCTCCGGCAGATCAGGTACTTTCGCTGTCGCTGATGGTCGACAGCATTGTGGTTACGGATAAGGCTGGGAAGTCGATGACAGTATTGTCGACGCCGGTGCAGGTGGAGGTATCGCATCTGGATGCGGTGTTGGAGCAGCTGCTTCCTCCGATGAACATCCC
>JAYVZU010000361.1:0-13418 GCA_043783075.1 Rhodanobacteraceae bacterium | reverse complement strand
GGTTTATTCCATTCTATTTATTTTCGAGTGCCGAGAATAAAAGCACGCTTCCGCAGTTCTCTATGGTGCAGGCAATCAGAACCAACGGAGCGCGATATGAATGGAATTACAGAAGATGAGATAGTGCAGGACAATCAGGCGCAACCCGCCGGCGACGGAATAGACAGGCGTAGTTTTCTGGGGTGCATGGCCTGGGCAGGCACGGGGCTGCTTTGGACCATGGCGGGCGGAGTTCCGGCATCCAGGTTGCTGGCTCAGACCATGAAGGCCGGTGGCGCGGGCTTAGGGAAGGTTGAGGATTTCTCCTTCGTCCAGATCAGCGATAGTCACATTGGATTCAACAAGGGTGCGAATCCGGATGTGACGGGAACGCTGCAAAAGGCTATCAATAAGATCAATATCGTCCCGTCAGGCATGAAGCCGCCAGACTTCATGATCCATACCGGCGACATCACGCAGAACTCGAAGGCTTCAGAATTCGACACGGCTGCACAGGTTATCAAGAGTGCGAAGGTCGGTGAGGTGTTCTACGTCCCAGGAGAGCATGATCTCTCGCTCGATGATGGTGCACTGTATAAGCAACGGTTCGGTAAGGGCACCATTGGGAATGGCTGGTATAGCTACAACCACAAGGGCGTGCACTTCGTTGGGCTGAACAACTGCGTGCAGGTCGATGCGATGGGAAACCTTGGCGCGGAACAGCTTGCCTGGATGAAGTCAGATCTGGCGGGCTTGAGCTCGTCGACACCGATTGTAGTGTTCGCGCATATCCCGTTGTGGATGGTTTACGAGAAGTGGGGTTGGGGCACAGCCGATGGTGCGCAGGCACTGGCTCTTCTAAAACGCTTTGGGTCTGTCACCGTGTTGAACGGTCATATCCATCAGGTGGTGCAGAAGGTAGAAGGCAATGTCGCATTCCACACGGCAATGGCTACAGCGTTTCCGCAGCCCGCACCGGGAACTGCTCCGAACCCGGGGCCGATGGCTGTTCCCGCCGGCAAGTTGCAGAGTGTGCTTGGCGTGACCAACGTCAAGGTCGTGCGTGGACATAGCCACCTCGCCGTCGTCGATCACTCGCTGGCAGAGGGAGTGTGAAACACCTACGTGCAGGGATCGCCCTCTTTGCTGTTTCTCTCACGGGATTAGCGTTTGTACATCCCTTCGGCAATCCTCGTGTCGAGCCTGCAAAGGGGCTTGACACGCTGCTTCAAGGCACCAAGATGTCTTCGGATACAAAGAGGGTTCTGGTTACGAAGTGCGCTGACTGCCACTCGAACGAGACACGGTGGCCGGTCTATGCACGACTGGCTCCCGGTTCCTGGCTGATCGAACGGGATATCGTTGAGGCGCGCAGGAAGATGAATCTCTCGCTTTGGGCCCAGATGTCCACCGATGCGCAGACTGTACTGGCAGGACAGATCATTCACGAAGCGAACAGTGGGGCCATGCCACCTCTGCAATACCGCCTTCTGCATTGGAAGTCCGAACTGACAGTATCCGACGTCGCAGCGCTCTCGATGATGGAAACCGGGATGCTGCAGGACGCGAGCGTGAGCGGCTCCGGCGATGCCACACGTGGCAAGTCCGTATTCGATAAGCGGTGCACCGGTTGTCATGCGATGGAAGGAGATCGGGAAGGACCAAGGCTTGCCGGAGTCTTTGGTAGGAAGGCCGGAAGTGTGGCAGGGTTCGACTACTCTGCGGGTTTGAAGAAATCCGGAATCACGTGGGATGAGACCACGCTGGGCAAATGGCTCAGCGGTCCGGACATGTTGGTGCCTGACAACAAGATGGATTTCCATGTTCCGTCGGCCCAAGAGCGCTCGGATTTGATTGCCTATTTCAAACGTCAAAAGATTCAGAACTAGAGAGGTCTCAAAGCAATAAGGAAGCGAGCCCTCATCTCGCAAGCGCTGCTTTCCATGATTGATACGACAGGTCATCTTCTGCTTAGTCATCTCAGGTGCTGCAATCTCGATTGGCGCATTCAGGCCAATGCGCTCATTGAGGAACTAAGGCAAAGCTCAACCAGTTGCGAATGCGTTTATCGGCAGATTCCCCTCCCTCAGCCCACAAGGCGTTCTGGGTGATCTGAACGCGAGAATTTGCGCAACTCGGCCACAGGAATGAGAACCCGTGTGCCGATCCGGCGAATCAACAGCTGTTTGTTGGCGACCAGATAGTCCAGAGCACGGCAACTGATAGAGAGCATCCCCGCAGCTTCTGCGCGCCCTACAAGAATCTTTTCGTCCGGTGGGATCGTGACGCGTCCCGGACCCTTACGTTCGTTGACGTTTACTTCTGCCATTGGTGGGCTCCGTGGGTTTTGCGATATCGATTGATGCGAATCCGGTGAAGCATTCATCAAGCATGAGGTCAGGGAGGGCTTCAGTCCAATACATATATCCGATAGCAAAGATGGAATCGGTATCGGCTATTTCGGTAGCGCAAAACCGCGTACATGTGAGCTTTGCAAAAGAATGACCGCGTTGACTTTATAGGTACATGCGCCCACAATTGGGTTGACTTCGGGCCAGACTTGCATTGTGGACTGAGGCTCTCACCGAATCGCGCACGGCGTTTATAGAGAGGGAGTCCCAATGTCAGACCCAATCGATCTCCGTCACCTCAAAAACCTCACTATCGTCGCCGAAGAAGGCAATATCAGCCGCGCAGCAATCCGCCTTTACGTTTCTCAATCTTGCCTCAGTGAACAGATGAAGCATCTCGAAGAGACTGCTCAGGTTGGCTTGCTAGTGCGACACAGCGGGGGTGTTCGCGCTACCGCCGCTGCAGAGATAATGATTGCCGGCAGCAAACACATTCTGAAACTCTGCGATGACTTGCTGGCTGCGGCGCGCTGTACTGAGATCGTGGAATTTCTTCCAATGCGGCTTGGGTTTTCATCGTTCGTCGACCACTCTCTTTTCGAGATGGTTTGCTCGGTCCATACCTCGCTATACCCATCATGCGAAATCAAACGGCAGAGCGGGGATAATGTTGAGCTTCTCGACATGCTCGATAGAGATGAGATTGACGCGGCATTGCTCACACTTCCGGTCACACAAACGGGCCTGAAGATGTATCCGTTCACTAAGAGTCGCCTCGTTGTCTGCATGAGATCCGACGATCCGCTAGCGAAACTGAAATCAATTACCCCGGATGACTTGGCCTCGAAACTGACGATCTTCCGCGAACCCAGACAGCACCCTGAAGCGCACAATCGCTTGATTGAAATGCTGAGTGAAGTTGGCATTACGGGCGATGTTGCGAACACCACCAGGACACCGCATGATCTTCAATGGATGGTGGAGTCTAGTTACGGCTACGCACTGATCCCTGAAGGTTCACCATTGCAGGGGGGGCTGGTCACACGACCGATTGCTGGCGTGAGTTGGACGGTTGATAGTGCGTTGATCTTGGGAAGAACGACTTCGCAGAAGACGTTGCCGCGACTGGTAAAGGAATTGCGAAGAAGATTTCGGACCGTGGCAAAGACGCCGCCAGTAAAACCAGTTCGATCAGTTCGGCCATCAAAAGAGGACAAGAATCTCCTCCTTTTCGGCTGATACGTAGGTATCAGAAATGCCGATAGCAATTCACTGTTTGGCCGCAATCGGTATCGGATATATGTATTGGACGCGACAGAGTTCGCGGCATAGTGTCTGGCATATCGCGACCATCCCGGTCGTTGGAGGTGCCAATGACACGCATTCGAATCATCATCCCAGTAGTGACGATTGAACGGACAAAGCTCTATCTGATACGCGGAGCAGCCTTGCTTCTATGCGTATTGATTCTTCCTCTGACTGCTCATGCCTCTCCATTCGATACGGGCATCAGTTCGATCCAAACCCTCTTCACCGGAACCATTGCTAAAGCAGCAAGCCTGATCGCAATCGTGATCGGCGGATACACGTTTGCTCACGGAGAACCGGGCGCGAAGAAGACGCTTGCGGGTGTCGCTGCCGGAACTGGTATCGCGATCATGGCGACGAATGTCTTGACTTGGCTGTGGGGTTCCTAGCCTTTGTCTCTCTAACCGTCGCGCGATCCATTCCACGTCAACTCCAACGATGTTCCGTAGCGAGGGGTTTATGCCAGAGACAACTCAGAAGCGCCACAACAGAGTCTTTAAGAGCTTGCATAAGCCCCTAACCTACATGGGCATCGAAAGAACTCTCTTTTTTATGATTGCGGTGTCCGCTGTTGGAATGTTCAACCTCTTCAATTCGATCATTGGAGCGGTTGTCGTATTCATCGGCGGGTGCATCTTCGGCCATTGGGTCACGAACTCCGATCCCGCATTCCTCAAGATCCTCGGACGTTCTGAAAAATTCAAGCTGCGTTATGACGCAGCCAAGCAGACAGTTCCGAATGTAGAGGTGCGGTAATGCTTAATCTCTCTCGCGTCATCAAGCCGTGGAAGGAAGCCGATGCGCTCAGTGCCCACATCAACCTCTATGGTTTCTGGACTGAGACGGCGTTCTTGACCAAGAGCGGGGATCTCGGGATGGTGTTGAGCGTTACGGGCGTGGACTACGAAAGCCTCGACAACGACGAACAGCAGTACGCAGTGAAGCGTCTGGAATCTGCACTCAAATCGTTCGGAGAGGGCTTCCACATCTACCAGTATCTATTCAAAACCAACCGACCTGAGATCCCGTTTGCCCGCTACGATGATGAGCTGATCGACGCTGCCATAGACCAGCGGCGGCAATACTTTGAGTCCAAGCGCGACCGGCTGTATGTGGTGGAACTCTTCTATGTGATCGTGCTGGAAGGCGCACGGTCGAAGACCGGCATCCTCTCAGCACTCGGACGGATGCCCCGCGATCCCCAGGGCGCTATCCGTGAACTCAAAGCTCAGTTCACCAACGACAACATGAAGGTCTTGCTTCGCAAGCAAATCGACACTGACATGGTGAGGCTTGAGCAGTGCGTCCAGAACTTCATCCGGCACCTTGCCGATCTCATGCCTATCCAGATGGAGGGGCAGGAGGCCCAATTTAGCTTCTTTCGCCGACTGCTCAACTTCGATGACTGGCGTATCGCGGGCAGGCCGCAATCAACTCAGTACCTCGACTTTCAAGTGGTGAATTCCAACATCGAGGCGGAACGTGACCATCTCCGCATCGGAGATCATTTCGTCCGCATCCTGACGATGAAAGAAGCCATAGCAGAGACGCGCCCTTTAGTCCTCGACCGGCTCTTCAAGATCGAGGGTAACTTCCACGTCGTCACCGAGTGGACTCCGCTTTCGATGGCGAAGGCCCGCAAGGAAGTGGATAAACGTCGCCGTCACTTCAATATGAGCAAGTCCGGTTTTGTGTCGCAGATTGGAGGCGATCCAGCCACGACAAGTCAGCGGGACGTACTGATCGACGAGTCGAAACAGGCTGACATCGAGAACCTGGGGGACTGCCTTCGAGCTCTTGGAGACGGTCAGACTTTGGGAGATTTCTCTCTGACAGTGGTCCTCTACAGCACCGATCTCCAGACGATCAATCAGGAGATGGGGGAGTTCACGAGCGTCTTTACGAACGCTGACGGTGCGCTCTTTACCGAGACCTACAACCAGCTCAATGCGTTGTTCGCGAGCGTTCCGGGCAACTACGCCCAGAACCTGCGCAAGATGTATCTGCTCAATTCCAACTACGCCGACCTGTCCTTCCTTTTCACCATTCACCCAGGGGAAAAGACGAATCCGCACCTTCGTTCGGAGTATCTGGCCGTCCTTGAGACAGACAACGCCACGCCTTACTACCTCAACCTCCACAACGGTGAAGTGGCACACACTCTCATCCTTGGCATGACAGGCAGCGGCAAGAGTTTTCTGTGCAATTTCCTACTGACCAACGCCCAGAAATATCGGCCGCAGACGTACATCTTCGACATTGGCGGCTCGTTCCAGTCACTCACGGAAATCTTTGGCGGAACGTATTTGAACGTCGGCCAGGAGAGCCGGGACTTCACCATCAACCCGTTCAGCCTGCCCGAGACGAAGCAAAATCTGCAATTTCTCTTTTCGTTCTTTCGGGTGCTCATCGAGGGGACCGACAAGCGTTATCGGCTCGATTTCAAGGAGGAGCGCAAGCTGTGGGAAGCGATAGAGCGGATGTACGTCGTTGCGCCGGAGCAGCGGACCCTCTCCACCTTCAGTCAGATCATCGGGGAGCTGAAGGAACGGCTCCACCGCTGGACCAAGGAGGGGCAGTACGGGTTTCTCTTCGACAACGTCGAGGACACCCTTAGCTTCGCCAGTTTTCAGACGTTCAATTTCGCTGGATGGGGTGACGCACCTGAGGTCTTGGAGCCTCTCCTCTTCTATGTCCTTCACCGGGCCAGCAATGAGATTGCCAATCCCGAAAAATTGGCGACTTTCAAGACATTTCTGTTGGATGAGGCTTGGCTCTTCATCAAGAACGAAACGATTCGCAGCTACATCGTTGCTGCTCAAAAGACGTGGCGGAAGCACAACGCGGCGATGATTCTTGCCACGCAGTCCATCAAGGAGCTTGAAGAATCAGGAATGTTGGCGATTGTCGCTGAGAGCTGCCCGACCAAGATTTTTCTAGCGAACCCAGAGATGAACAGGCAGGTTTACCGCGAAGCATTTCACCTGAACGACACCGAAATCGACATCATCGGCGATCTCATTCCACCCGGCGAGATGCTGATTCGCAAGGCACAGTCCAGCAAGAAGGTTCGGCTCAACGTTGATTCCGTGTCGTACTGGATTGCTACCAACAACGCCCGCGACAACCTTCTCAAGCGAGAGGCCTTTGCACACTATGGCATCGCCGAGGGCGTTCGCCAGCTCGCTTCCACTCACCCGTTCCAACCGCGTCACTAAGGAGGTCCCATGAAGAACCTGAAGACACCAACCATTGCATTTTTGTTCGCCATTATGGGCAGCATGGCAGTCTGCGCCCAGACCGCCTCCCGCAATGTCTCGTATCACTCTCAGGACATTGTGCCGATCCGTGCCAAGGTGAAATACACGACGCTCATCGTTGTCCCGGCGACCGAAAAGATTATGGAGGCCGCGACCGGCGACAAAGACTTCTGGATAGTGGATGTGGTGGGCAACTTCTGCTTCGTTCACCCCGCCAAGGCAGGCATCAGTTCCAACCTTAATCTCATTACCGATAAGGGGAATATCTACAGCTTCACCTTGACTGACATCACCGCGTCGGGCGGGGAGCCCGATCTCAAGGTCATCATTCAGCCTGCCGATGCTTCGAATATCGTCGCGGCGAATGGCCCACCTCAATACGTTCCAGCGGCGCAGCTTGAACAAGCACATCAACAGATATCGACGCTTCAATCTCACGTCGGAGCTGCCGTTGACGAATACAAGAGTGCCTATCCGCTGGCGCTGAAGTTCGACTACACCTTCAAGTTGAATGAAGCTCCATTCGACATTCAGTCGATCTACCACGACGACAAGTTCACGTACATCAAGACCAATGCGCCTGAGAAGTTCAGCGTGTACGAGATGCGAGACGGCAAACCCAACCTCATCAACTACGACCTCCGCGACGGGACGTACATCATCCCGAAAGTAATGGACAACGGATACGTTGAACTCGGCAAGAAGAAGATGGATTTCACAAGGAAGGGTTAACGTCATGGCCGATACCGTCACCACCGTTGCAGACCCACAGCTTACCGACCGGACTCCCCAGCCGAAGGGAGTTCTCCAGAAGAACCTCAAGATGTTTCTGTATCTCGGGGCAGTCGTGCTCCTGATACTGGCAACGGTCATCAGTTCACGGAAGAAGGCTCCTACAGACGCGGAGAAGGCCAAAGCGACAGGCCCGCAGCCCTACGTGCAGGACAACACAGCTAACAACGTAGACGCTTTGCAGCGGCAGCTTGGAGCAGACAAGCTGAAGGCACAGCAGGACGCCCAACTCGCTGCCGCGACCGGAAACCCGGCGGCGGGCGGAACGGGGGCGCAACAAGCCGCAGCCACTGGATTCGGCCCAGATGGACGGCCACTCAGTCCGACCGGAACCTATATCGCCAATGGGCAGGCGAACGGCACACAGGCGAATGGGCAGCCTCAGCTTACCCCCGCCGAGCAGGCCGGACAGCAGCTTGCGGCAAGCGAAAAGCAACGCGCGGACGCCGCCCGATTCTCCTCCAATATCGCCTACGCGAGGCCAGCGGAGCAGGCGGTCCCTCAACAGCAGAATGTATCTTCCCAATCCCCAGGGACGCCTCAGAACCCCTTTGCTGCCGCAGTGCAGGCGGGCCAGCCAACCGCTCTGACAACCGCCAGAGGTGCGGGGGATCAAAAGGGTTCTGGAGATCAAATACCAGCGACGGACTATAAGCGTCCGTCTGAAGTCAACATCGACAACGCTGTGGGACAGCCCTATGTCATCTATGAAGGGTTGACCTTGGACACGGTGTTAATGAATCGATTGGACGGAGATGCGGTTGGGC
The DNA here is from genome assembly GCA_043783075.1 of Rhodanobacteraceae bacterium. Classification (GTDB taxonomy): domain Bacteria; phylum Acidobacteriota; class Terriglobia; order Terriglobales; family Acidobacteriaceae; genus Edaphobacter. Next base: position 4,961 of record JAYVZU010000361.1, on the reverse strand, counting down.
CAGTAAAGGTTCTTGTCTCGAATCCCGTGTATTCCCATGACCATCAGCACATACTCATACCAGAAGGAACGATCGTGCTGGGCGAAGCCCGCAAGATCGGCAGTGTCGGGTTCGGACAACAGCGCCGGATTTCCGTTGCCTTTCATCGTCTGCTCATGCCGGACGGCTACAGCGTGGATTTAGACCAATTCCACGGCCTCGACCAGATCGGAGAGGAGGGACTAAAAGACCAGGTAAACAATCACTATCTTCAGATCTTCGGAACGTCGATTGCACTCGGCGTCATCTCCGGTGCCTCTCAGATCAGCCAGGGCGGATCAAACCTAAACAGCTCAGGTTCGCAGTCCTTTACCAACGGTGCAGCTTCGAGCGTGTCGCAATCGGCTACGACGATTCTCGACAAGTTCATCCAGATCCCGCCCACAATCACAATCCGAGAGGGGCATCGTGTGAAGGTCTATTTCACGCAGGACATGCTTTTACCGGCCTATGAGAACCACCGTATCGCGCAGTCATTCTAAGGAGCTTCTATGCGTTCAGTCGCCATCGCCACCCTCGCACTCATTGCACTTTCTACCATCGGCTGCAAGAGCAAAGAAAACCAGATGGCCGAGGTCTATGCACAGCTCGACACCATGAATACTCGGTATCAGAAAGACTGTATTCTCGCGCCGGTAGATGTCATTGCCCACAGTCAAGCCAAGTGCAAAGCGGAGCGCGACGCTATGGAACCACTGAGCAAAAAGTTCGCCGCACTTCAAGCTGACGTGACGGCTTCTAAGCACTAACAATTTCCCGTAATCGTTCTACACCTAACAGTCACTTCCAACCCGGACCGCGAACATGGAGAAAACCATGAAAGGCACCCTCTTGTCCATAATTCTGGCTCTAGCAACCCTCGCCACACCTGCGTACGCGCAGTTTGGCGTTGGAGTAGTGCTAGATCCGACACAATCCGCCCATGCGGTGCAGCAGCTCGTGCAAGCTAACCAGCTCTACACGACAACCATCAAGACGACGCAGAACATAATGGCGACGTACAACCTTGCTCAACGCATGGCTACGGCACCATCCAGCTACTACACGGCATACACAAACATGGCGCAACAAACTTGGACGCCCGTTACCCATCCGGCTAATACCTACGGTAATTCACTACCTTGGACCAACGCCGCGACATATGGCAGCGGTGCAGCGGCGGCCAATCAGGGAGCAAGCATCCAGCGAACAGGCCAGATCTCCGGATACAGCTCTCTAAACGCACAGGGCCAACAGGCCATCGCTGCACAAGGCGCAACTGTTGATCTTGACGATGCAATTAACGCCACCAATTTGCAAACGATCGGTACGGTGCGGGCGAATGCGCCGCAACGTGAAACGGATATTAAGACGCTCGAAACTGCGAGCCATTCCACCGACCCAACCCAACAGACGGAGCTTGCTACGTTGCAGCGCATTAATCAGGCAATGCTTTTGCAACTCCGCACGCAACAGGAAGCTAGCCAAATGTCACAGGCCCAGAGCTTGCAGCAGATGGTCCAACAGAAGCAGCAGCAGGACGCCTTGAAGATGTCAATGCAGGCAGCCGATGGATACGAGGCGAACTACAAGAGCCACGTAACCACTGATACAACAGGCATCACCAAAGCACTCAGCTATTGAGCCGACGGGGCGATTATGGGAAACCAAATACTCATCTTTATCATGCAGCAGTGCGACACGCTCACGGCTACTATGTCGCCCAACGTTGATGCGATCGGGCTCCGCATGGTTCTATCGCTGGCTACCATCATGATGGTCTGGTTCGGCGTGCAGGAAGCATTGGCATCCTCACGCGGCGGTCCCGGCTTCGATATGGCGAAGTTCCTCAACTTTTTCATGCTGCTCAGCTTCGCTTATATGTTCGTGAAGTATTACGACAGCAGCATCCCTGGCATCGGATACTCGCTCAAAGGGTTCATTAGCCAGGGTACGACCAATCTGGCACAAACGATTGGGCAAGACGGCATCCAGTCTATGTTCCAGTCGATTGACAGCACGTTGGCAAAGTCAGGCCCAGGCATGGCGATGTTCACTGCGCCGTATATGTTGGTCGCCTATATCAGCACCCAAATCATGCTCTCGGTGCTCGCTGCTATTGCTGCGGTCATACTCGCTTATGGTGCAGTCGCCGGAACAATCATCGGTTTGCTTGGCCCGATCTTCATTCCGTTTCTTGTGATCGAGAAACTTGAGTTTTTGTTCTGGGGATGGTTGAAAGCTTACCTTAGCTTCGCGTTTTACAAGGTCGTCGCAGCTGCCACGATGAGCGTTCTGGGTCATCTATTCGTTACCTATTATGCCAACTGGACGGACTTCTCAAACCCAATGACGCTTATAAAAAACTTTCCGTTATTGATCTTGCTAGTCGTGGTCAACATCTTCCTCATTCTCAAGATCCCCGCCATCACTGCCTCCATCTTCTCTGGCAGCAGCAGCGGTCATGACGCGGGTATGGGCGCAGTTACAGGTGCCATCACCGCTGCAGTCATGGGCTAAAGGAGACACACAAATGCCAGTTCAAGAGACGAACTCTCCCGAGATCACTCGCGCAGCGAAACGCTATTTGGAGCAGTATGGCGACCCGCTCGTGATGAATACATATTTGAAGATCACGATACTCATCCTGGGCGTCGTCTGCTTAATGTTGGGCGCACTCACGTACAAGAGTCAAAAAGCCCTCGTCGGCATGAAACCGCTCGTCATCCGCATCAATGACGTGGGACATGCAGACGCTATCGACTACCGCAATTATGACTACAAGCCGCAGGAGGCAGAGAACAAGTACTACCTCTCTCGGTGGGCCTCGCTGTACTTCCAGCGCAACCGGTACACCATTGAGCAGGATCAGACGCAGGCACTTTACTTCCTCAATTCGGATGTACAGCAGGCCGTCATTCGGCAAGAGCAGTTGAGCAAGACGATTACCACCTTTCAGCAGGACAGCACGCTTCCATATGTCGATATCAACATCAAGAGCGTCATCCTCGACGATCTCCGACAATCCCCGTATTCAGCCCATATTGAGTTCGAAAAGGTCTATACGAACGCAAATGACCATTCGGAGATCAAAACGGAGCGTTGGACCGCCAGCGTGACGTATGTCTTCGCCGATCACGTCGAGAACAATGCGCTCGCCTTCAATCCGCTCGGACTGACTATCGTTCGTTACCGCGCAGACCAGGCGTTCAACTAGGAGCCAACATGAACCAAGATCTCGACCTGCTCATCTCGTTTCTCCAACCAATCAAAGAGTTGCTCCTTGATGACACGGTGAGCGAGATCATGGGCAATCCGAACGGACAGTGGTGGTTCGAGCGTAGAGGTAGGTTGGAACACGCAGATATAGTCTTCGACGCAAAGGCGCTCCGCACAGGCTTGGAGGTTATCGCAAATAAGTTGAGCCGGAAGTTGGATGAAGCGCACCCGCTATTGAATGCCCAGCTGCCGGACGGGAGCCGCCTCGCAGCGGTATTGCCTCCTGTTGTGCGACCCAATCCCGCCGTCACTATCCGCAAGTTCTCTAAGGTCCGCTACACCATAGCTGACCTCATCCAAGGCGGCGCTATGACGCCAGAGATAGGTGCGACTCTTAGCGGCTATATCGAGGCCGGGAAGACGATGCTGATTAGCGGCGGAACGGGCAGTGGAAAGACGACACTGCTCAACGCGCTGGCGGACTTCATTCCCGAAGAAGAGCGAATTGTCGTGATCGAAGACACCTCGGAATTGCGAATCGGCAAACCGAATCTCTTAGCATCGGAGTGCCAGACCGAATCGCATATCGGCACGGTGAGCTTCAATGACCTTTTGAAGGCGGCGCTGCGGTGGAGACCAGACCGCATAATTCTTGGAGAAGTGCGCGGCGAGGAAGCGCGTACACTGCTCGATTCTTTCAATACCGGCCACGCAGGTTCGATGGCAACGATTCACGCCAGCTCTGCGGTAAAGGCCCTCCGCCGGTTCGGCGAATTGGCAATGCGTTCGCATCAGCAATCGAACCGCGACGACATCTCGGCAGAGATTGCGGAGACAGTGCAGATCGTGGTCCAGGTGGGACGGTTTGCCGACGGTCGCAAGGTGAGCGAGATTGTCGCGGTGCATGGATATGACCGAGTGACCAAACAGTTTCTGTACGACACAATCTTTGATCTCGCAGGTGAGCGCGATATTCCATTAATCCACCCAATCATTTCAACCAGTAAAAAGAAGGAGAGCGTTTATGCCACTGCTTGAGATCAGGACGAGCCGCAAAGTCACAGCAACCGTTTCACTTGAGGAGCCCACTGCAAACCTCGTCAATCAATACGCTGCATTCACCAAAGTTGCAGCAGACGATGTGGTGAACAAGGCTCTCGAATATGTCTTCACTAAAGATAAGGATTTCCAGAAGTATATTGGCACACCCAACGAAGCGAAGCCGATTCACCCATTGCGTATCAAGCGTGCAGGCGAGGATAAGCCAAAGGGAACGCCAGGACGCAAACCCGCAACGTCAGTGCCAGCTTCTACAGTGCTCCCAACAGTCATTGCAGCGGTGAAGTAATGAGCATTGGCCCACTCAATGATTTGTGCCGGGGTGGGAGCGGTGCTACGCACCGGATGAATTATGACACTCCATCCCTCCGAGGGTCGTGCTGGGAATCCTTACGGATTCTTGAAAGCGACCGAACGACCTCAGCAACTTACAGTGCTCAAGGATTCTTGAGAATACTCGGGTATTCCCAAAAATTCGTGACAGATTGAAGGCCAATATGCCCCTTCTCAACGATGACGCGATGGTGGAAAAGGCAGAACAGCGGGCATCCTTTCGGCTCACGAACGTCTCATCGAAGCTGAGCCGGAGTGAAGCGGAGCGACTCGATTTGCTTGCGAGGAAGCGCGGCCAGCAACGCGGCGAGTTCATTCGTCACCTCATCCTT
>JAYVZU010000360.1:0-4489 GCA_043783075.1 Rhodanobacteraceae bacterium | reverse complement strand
GATTTCTGTGGGGAGCTTGTCGGCGGGGGGAGCCGGAAAGACTCCGGTGGTGATAATGCTGGCTGAGTTACTGGGGCGGCACGGGGTTGCGGTGGATGTGCTGTCGCGGGGGTATGGGCGCGGGTCCGGAGTGGCTGAGGGAGTCGATCCAAATGGGGATGCGGGGCGGTTTGGGGATGAGCCGTTGGAGATGGCTCGGCGCGGGGTGCGGGTTTTGGTGGGGGCGGAAAGATTTGAGGCTGGGAAAGTTGCGGAAGACGGTCGAGCTTTGCTCGATGCCCACCTTAGGTCCGATACGCCGGGACCGAAGATGGGGCACATCCCTGCTTCTTCAGGGGCAGTTCACCTGCTGGATGATGGGTTTCAGCACCGGCGGTTGGGGCGGGATTTGGATGTCGTCCTGCTGACCGTGGAGGATTGGCGGGATTGTCTGTTGCCCGGGGGGAATCTGCGCGAGCCGTTGGCCTCGCTCGGGCGGGCGGATGTGGTCGTCGTGCGGGAAGATGAGGCAGCGGAGTTGGCGGGGGCGATTCCGGCTGGCGCAAAGACCTGGGTGCTTCGGCGAGAGTTGGCCTTGCCAGCGGAGAGGCCGGGGAAGTTGCTGGCGTTTTGTGGGATCGCTCGGCCCGAGGGTTTTTTCCGTATGCTGCCGGAGGTCGCAGCAGTGAAGGCATTTCCGGATCATCATGCCTATGAGGCATCGGACTTTGCGATGCTGGTAGCGGCGGCGCGGCGGGTTGGGGCGAATGGTTTTGTGACGACGGCCAAGGATGCGGTGAAAATCTCTGCAGCGGCCAGGGCGGAGTTGGAGGCGGTTGGGCCGGTCGCGGTGGCGGAGTTGCGGGTGTCGCTGCTGGATGAGGGCGCAGCCTGGAAGACTCTGGAAGCGGCTTGCGTGAGAAGATGAGGACTTGGCAAATCCTGAACAAAATCGTACACAGACACGTCCGCTGCGGGTTCTGATCGTTCGCGTGGGGGCGATGGGTGACATCCTGCATGGACTCCCTGCAGTCGCTGCGCTGCGGGAACGGCTACCGGATTGCTTCATCGGTTGGGCGGTCGAGCCGAGGTGGAAGGACCTGCTCGAGAGTTCAGATTCCCACCCGGTCGTTGATCGGGTTCATCTGGTGGCGACGCGGGAGTGGAAGAAGCGGCCGCTTTCGCTTGCGACTCTCAAGAATATTGCGGCGCTGCGGCGGGAGTTGCGCGCCGAGCAGTACGACGTCTGCATCGATATCCAGGGGCTGATCCGCTCGGCGGTGATTGGGTCGATGTCTGGCACGGCCCGGTTCGTTGGGTCTAGCGCCCCAAGGGAACGTGCGGCGAGGTTATTTTATGGTGAGCGGGTCCTTGTGCAGGCTCCGCATGTGATTGAAAAGGCTTGCGAACTGGTCAGCGCGGGGATCGGCGAGGCGCTGCACCCGGCGCGTCCCACGCTGCCAGTAGATGCGACCTCGGAAGCCTGGTGCGATCGGCACCTTTTGGAGGTTGGAGTGGGTGAGGCCGGGTTCGTACTCTTGTCGCCGGCGGCTGGGTGGGGCTCGAAGGCGTGGCCAGCCGAGCGGTGGCAACTGCTTGCGCGGCAGCTTGCGGAACAGGGTTACGCAGTGATCGTAAACGGCGGTGGCCCAGCAGATCGAGCCGTAACGACCGCGGCCACCGGCGCGGGGCCAGGGAATCTGGTAGATTGCCGAATCGCTGAATTAATTGCACTTACACGTAGGGCGAAGTTGGTGGTCGGGGGAGATACCGGACCGGTGCATCTTGCCGCCGCACTAGGACGGCCTGTCGTCGCCCTGTATGGCCCGACACATCCAGAACGCACCGGACCGTATTTTCCAGGGGCGCGGGTAAGAGTGTTGCGCCACGAGTCGAGTAGGCTGGACCACGGACGCAATGCCGAGACCGAGGCCGGTTTGGCGCAGATTACGGAAGAAGAAGTATTTGCAGCGGCGCTGGATCTGCTGCACGAAGGGAAAGAGAATGGCTGAAAGAACGAAGATGCAGCGCCTTGCGAAGCGAATCCGGGTTCCGATGGGATTCATCTTTGCGGCCGTGTTTTTATGGTGGGCTCAGCCTACTCCGTTGACGCTGGCGTTGAGCCTGCTGCTGGTCGCGCCGGGAGTCTGGCTGCGAGGGTATGCAGCAGGCTATGTCCGCAAGAATGCTGAACTTACGACCTCCGGGCCGTATGCACATACGCGTAATCCTCTGTACCTCGGGTCGATGCTGATTGCGTTCGGGTTCGGGGCAGCGGCTGGAAACTGGATTCTGCTGGCCGTGCTGGCTGGGCTGTTTGCGGCGATCTATATCCCGACAATTCAGGGTGAGGAAGAGTATCTGCGGGCACATTTTGCTGGATTTGATGCCTATGCGGTACGCGTACCAAGGCTTCTGCCGCGTCTAACTCCTGCGCCGCACGATGGAGGAGCGGGGGAGTTTTCGCGGAAGCTCTACCTGCACCACCGCGAATACAATGCTCTAATGGGTGCTGGCGCGATATATTTGGCGCTGATTCTGAGGCTGGTATTGCAGCGCATGCATGGATGACGCTTTTGCGGGGACGGTTAACGGCAAAGGTAAGCGCCACAATAAGATACAGGGTTCTTCGCTGCGCTCAAGATGATGTAGTCTTTCGTGCTGCGCAATGGCCTTCTAATACCACTTTCCCGGGTGATTGCCTTTGCTGAAATTACGTTTGGCTTGTCTCGTCTCCGCCATGGCTGTGCTTGCCTTGGCCATCACTCCAGCGGCGAACGCACAGATTCTGGGGCTCGGGAAACCGGCCGCTCCTGTGGTGATTCCGACGCTGCTGCCGCCTGAACCGGGTTTTGTCTTCCCGACTCACCAGACGCTGACGTTTTCTGTAGATTGGCGCGTGTTTACGGCTGGCACCGCGATCTTCCACCTGGAGCAGGATGGGACGACCGAGAAAGTCACAGCGACGGCAGACACCATCGGCAACGTCAATATGATCTTCCCCGTAGTCGACAAGTTTGCGGCTGGATTCGATACCAAAACCGGCTGCTCCACAGGATTCAGCAAGAATATGTCCGAAGGCCGCCGCAAGGTATCGAGCGAGCTGAGCTTCGACTACCAGAACGGCAAGCAGAGCGAGTACAGCAAGAACCTGGTGAAGGGCACGGCCAAACAGGAGACGGCATCGATTCCGGCCTGCGTCGGAGACTCGTTGTCGGCGATCTTTTATGTGGCGTCGCGCCCCCTTATTGTGGGCCAGACCGTGAAATTTCCGCTCGCAGATTCCATGCGGACGATTACCGTGACCATGAAGGTCGAAGGCAAGGAAGAGATCAAGACGCCTGCCGGGACGTTTCAGACGATCCGGGTTCAGCCCACCGCAGAAGAAGGCGTTGTAAAGAATCGCGGGAATATCTGGATCTGGTATACCGACGACGCGCGGCATATGCCGGTGCAGATTAGGGCTCGGCTGTTCTGGGGGACGATTACGTTCCACCTCCAGTCGTTTGAGGCCAAATAAGCGAGAGCTTAACCCAAAGGGCGCTAAGGAAATGACAGAAGGTTCGCGGAGTAAAGCAGTACTTTGTTTATCCGGTGGGATGGATTCGTCTGTATGCGCGGCGATTGCGGCGCGGGACTATGACGTCTATGCGCTGCACGTCAGCTACAGCCAGCGGACAGAGGCGCGCGAGCTTCAGGCTGCGCAGGAGGTCGCGCGGATTACTGGCGCGAAGGAGTTTATGCACCTGAAAATTGACCTGTTTCGGCGGATAGGTGGGTCGGCCCTGACGGATGCAACAATTGCTGTTCCGGAGGCGTCGCATGACGAGAGCCAGATTGGCGCGGAGATTCCGGTGACCTATGTACCCTTTCGCAACGCTCATTTTCTCTCCGCTGCGGTTAGCTGGGCGGAGGTGCTCGGTGCGAAGACCATCCTGATTGGGGCGGTGGAGCAGGATAGCTCCGGCTACCCGGATTGTCGGCCAGCGTATTACGAGGCGTTCAATCAGTTGATCCAGATGGGAACTCGCGATGGCGATATTCGGGTGGAAACACCTCTCATTCGGCTGAAGAAGAGCGAAATTGTGCGTCTGGGAGTTGAACTGGGCGCACCATTGCATATAAGTTGGTCATGCTATTCCGGCGAGCAGGAAGCCTGCGGGGTCTGTGATAGCTGCGTTCTAAGGCTTAGGGCGTTTCGAGAGGCTGGAACACCGGACCCGATTCCATATACTGCGGGAACTATTCGCGAATAGACGTGTTCGCAGATAATATGGTTCGGTGGCTAGTATCAGCCGAAAGTTTTTGTTGGGCAGCGTGAATCGCTGAATCGTAAGGGTTGGGGAGAGACGACGTGAACAAGAAACTATCTGGATGGATGACAGTATTGGCAGCAATGGTGCTTGCAGTTGCAGGTTTCGCGCAGGCTCAGGTTGTTCCGGCAAAAGTGCATGGACGCGTGAATAACCCTGCTGGCGGTCTGTTGAAGGCCGGCTCATCGGTGAAGTTT
>JAYVZU010000359.1:0-4494 GCA_043783075.1 Rhodanobacteraceae bacterium | reverse complement strand
GTGTTCAGGTCAAAACCTCCAGGTATCGCGTCCCAGATGTCTGTGTGCGGGCAAGAATCGCGCCAAGCGAGCAAATAGTTCGGAACCCACCTCTGCTTTGCATTGAAGTTCTGTCTCCCGAAGATACGGTCCTCAAAACCAGAGAACGCGTTCTGGACTATCTCGACATGGGAGTTCCCGAGGTCTGGATTCTCGATCCAACTCGCCGCAGCGTTACCGTCTGCTGCGGACTGACTATGGTCGAACACACCGGAGGCACGCTCACGGTGCCAGAGACCCCCGTTGCGATTTCGATTCCAGATATCTTCGCGGCTCTCGACGACTACAAATAGACCTCATTCAGGTAACCATTCAGAGCCATCGAATCAGATCGAGGCAGCTTTTGCTGGTCGAGGCCGAGCGAGACAGTAACCATTTTCATGGAACCAAACTGTCATCCCTCCTCCCCTATCCGACGTAAAGACAGTTCTGCAAATTGCGTGCAACACTGGCTGTCTTTCTGGAGGCCCTACAATGTTCTGCCCATCCTGCGGTAACGATTCAACCTCTAAGTCCAATATCTGCGACTCCTGCGGCGTCGACATCCAGTCCAACGACATCCCGGCCGAGGAGTCCCACATCGTTCGGCCGTTCAACCTCCGTATGATCGGCGGCGTCTGCTCCGGCATCGCCATCCACTATGGCTGGGACGTCGCCACCGTCCGCATGGCGTTCGCGACCGCCGCCTGCGTCACGACTGGCGCGCTCATCCCGTTCTATCTTGTCGCCTGGAAGTACCTGCCCAATGCCACCTACGCGCTGCCGCCGGCCACGCGCTTCGTCCACACGACCGCCTAGCCTAAGCCCCGGCTGCGACGAATGTGGCATCATCGAGGTACCGATACATCTCGCACCGAGGACAGTTCGATTCCCAAAGCAAAGCTTCAGCTCGCCGCAAACCCCCGCCCCTTCTCCTACCGGAATCGCCAGCTGCATTGCGACGGCGTTCCCCTCGCCGATCTCGCCCAGGCCCACGGCACCCCGCTCTACGTCTACTCCGAGCAGCACATCCTGTCGCGGCTGACGATGTTTCAGGAAGCGTTCCAGGCTGTCCCCCACACAATCTGCTACGCCCTCAAGGCGAACTCCTCGCTGGCCCTGATGCGCCTGCTGGCAGACCAAGGTGCTGGCTTCGACATCGTCTCTGGCGGAGAACTCGCCCGCGTCCTGAAGGCCGCCAAGCCCGCGGTCAAAGACACTGTATTCTCCGGTGTCGGCAAGCAAACCGACGAGATCGATGCCGCCCTGAAAGCCGGCATTCTCTTCTTTAACGTCGAGTCACCCGCCGAGCTCGACCTCATCGCCGCCCGTGCCGAGGTCTTCGGCAAGCCGGCCCGATTCTCGCTCCGTGTCAACCCCGACGTCTTCGCCGAGACCCACCCTTACATCTCCACCGGCCTTAGCGCCCACAAGTTCGGCATCGATATCAACGCCGCCCGCGCCATCTACCGCAAGGCCGCGAAGTCGAAGTGGCTCATCCCAACCGGAGTCAGCGTCCACATCGGCTCGCAGATCCGCGCCGTAGACCCCTTCGGCGCCGCGCTCGACCGCGTCACCGCCCTCGTCGAGCAGCTTCGCAAAGACGGCATCCACCTGACCCACATCGACGCCGGCGGTGGCCTCGGCATCGAGTACACCGACAAGGCCTTCAACCCCGAAAAAGCCGTCGGCGCCTACGCCAAGCAGGTAATCGGCGCGACCCAGAAGCTCGGCATCCATCTCCTGCTCGAACCCGGCCGATTTCTCGTAGCGCAGGCCGGAGCCCTCATCACCACGGTCCTGAACGTCAAAAAGAACGGCGATAAGACCTTCGTCATCACCGATGCCGCCATGAACGACCTCATCCGCCCCGCCCTCTACCAGGCCCACCACCAGATTCTGCCGGTCCGCCAGCCATCCGCCGCAGCAGGGAAGCCGGTCGATATCGTCGGCCCGGTCTGCGAATCCGGCGACTTCTTCGCCCGCGACCGCGAACTTCCCACCTCAAAACCTGGCGATTTGCTGGCGATTCTCGACGCCGGGGCCTACGGAATGTCGCTCAGCTCCAATTACAACACCCGAGTCCGCCCCGCAGAGGTTCTGGTCGAAGGCGACACCCACCGCCTGGTCCGCCGCCGCGAAACCATGAAAGACCTCTTCGGGCCAGAAATTCTCTAGACCCCGCGGCCGTCATTCTGGCAACGCCAGAATCTCCGTATTTGTCTTACTGTCCCGCTGCCAAAATCACCGCGTTAAATCGAAACGCCAGAAACCGTCGTCTCTGGCGTTTCGATGAAGTGAACTTTCAGGTTCCCTGGACTATCGCTCGTCCTGTTCACACTTCCAATGCGGTTCCGAGTTGCCTCGCATCCTGCATCTTCCGTGTGCACCGCTTCTGGCTCCCCGGGCGACCCCGACTTGCCTTCTACAGCCTCGCCGCTTCCGCGCTCTCAGGTTCCCCCGAATCTCGCTTCCACAGCTAGTCCGATGATGATTGCCCGGTGTGACTCGAACTTGGCACCCTCGGCTAGGCCGCGAATGTGTTTTCGTGTCGAATCGGGTATTGCACATCCCCGTCCGTCTCTGGATACCTTCTCAATCTCATCTCGACCCCCCACCGCCGGACTCGCCGACGGCTTCCTGCCGAGTTCCACTGAGCCTTGTATCTTCCTTCCAGACCTGAACTGCGTTTCCAGCTTGCTGCCTGATCACCAACTGAAAAGACAATAGGCCTCCGCGATCTGTGCGTGCAAGTGCAAAAAAGCGGTTAATCTGTGGATTTCACCAGGAATGGTGCAAAAATCTAAAAGCCGCCGGTTCGCCGTCCTAACCCTCCTGCTTGCGGGGACTTACAAGCTGACCTCGCCCGCGCCCATCAACACCAATGACCTCTGCGCAAAGGGCGAATAAGCCAGCAAAGTCGAGCAGGCCAGCGCAACTCCAAAATCGATATGGTGCGTCAGCAGAAACGGCGAAAGTGCCCACAAAATATCGAATGGAAGCAGAAACGGCCATAACTGAAGAATCTTCCCGCGAACTCCGGGGGCATGAAACAGAACCGCCGACAACAAAAATGCGCGAACCGGAATCAGGACAGCCGCTGTCGCAATCATCACGATGAAGATCTGTGAAGCCAGCGGCAGGGCCGACATCAGCTCCTCAATCTCGGGCAAATTCGCCAAAGCCCCCACATAAAACCCCACATACATCAGTTGGAGCAGTACAAACAGAGTCTGAACCGTCCGGTACGGCGTCTTCGGAAGCTCGGCCGGAGTCGCCAACCACTCTGTCAATTCTTCGGTCGGCAAGGCTGCTGGCAGGTCCGCCGCGATTACCGCCCCTTCATCAACCCGCTGCACCGGAGCTACAAAGCGATACCCGCGCCGCGCCAGCGTTTCGATGAATCGCGGATTCCGCGCCTTGTCCCCCAGTGCCTCGCGGATTCGATTCACGGCCGAGTTGACCCCGTGCTCGTAGTCGACGAAAGTTCCATCCGGCCACAGCTCCCGCGAGATCTCTTCACGGGTTAGGACCTCGCCTGGTCGCGCCAGCAGCAACAAGAGAACCTGGAATGGCTGTACGTTCACTTTGATCCGCAGACCCTGCTTGCGAAGCTCTCCCGTCGCGGCATCTGCCTCAAACACTCCGAAACGATAGCGTGCGTCTTGAGGGGGATTAGCCATGTATGGGGCCAGTGTACAGAACTCTACCCCATTGTGGTGAAATTTCTCCAATGAGAACTTCCAGCATCCCTTTCAGAATCAACAGCCTGCACCGTGAGAAACAATTCTTTACCAGATGAGTTCCCATCTATTGCTTCAAACACTTTGTAGGGGCAAGCTCCAATCCATGAATGAACGCAGATCCATCATCGTCCGAAAGCACTCTATCTTGTGCGGACTTCTCCTCGGCTTTTCGGCCGCACAGCACGCGTTGGCAGAGCCAACACCGCAGGCAATCGCCGCCTTCAACACACGGATCACGGCAGTCGAGGAGCGTCTGGCCCGCGAACATCAATCACCCATATCATTCCTGGCATCGCCCGATCCGGACCCGAAAACTCCAACCCGACTCCGCCAGGGGGAACTGATTATCGAGCAACTGGCATCTTCCAGCGAAGCGGAACTGCCCGGTGCGCTCCTCCATCATTGGCGCGGAACCGCTTTTGCGCCCAATGCCAAGGCCGCCGACTTCGAACGTCTACTCCGCGACTTCAACGCCTACTCCCAGCGTTTTGCCCCGCAGGTGCTCCAGGCCAAAATCCTCAGCCAACAGAACGACCACCTCACGGCCTGGATGCGGGTCCGCCAAAAGCATGTCATTTCGGTGGTGATGGACTCCACCTACGACGTCACGTTTGGCCGGCTCGACGCCCGCGACGGTTACAGCGCCTCCCGCAGCACCCAGATCTTCGAGATCGACGCTCCGGGGACTACACACGAGCATCCCCTCAAGCCGAACCAAGAACATGGCTTC
>JAYVZU010000358.1:0-4499 GCA_043783075.1 Rhodanobacteraceae bacterium | reverse complement strand
GGGGGGTGCGGTCGTCGAAGTAGTTTTCTGGGTAGGCGGAAGACGGTGAAGCAGGTCCTCCGGCTGCGCCGAAGGATGACAAGTCAACTTTGGAGATTGACGGCGTGATGGTGTTGGCTGGGGCGTTTACGGTTCCCTGGACGGGGACCGAGGCCTGGGGTGAGAGGCCGGCGAAGAGGTCTAGCTGGGTTCCGGAGAGGAAGCGGATCTGGATCCAGCGGAAGATGTAATCCATGATGGATTTTGCGTAGCCGATCTGCTCGTTACCGGTCCAGCCGGATGGCTCGAAGCGGGTGTGGGCGAACTTCTCGCAGAGGACCTTCAGCGGAACTCCGTGCTGGAGGGCTAGGGAGATAGCCGTGGCGAAGGAATCCATGAGGCCGGATACAGTCGAGCCTTCTTTGGCCATGCGGATGAAGATTTCGCCGGGGGAGCCGTTGGGGTAGAGGCCGACGGTTATGTAGCCTTCATGTCCGCCCAGGCCAAACTTGTGAGTGACGCTTGCGCGCTCCGCAGGCAGACGATGCCGGACGGCGCGAGGCGGAGCCTGCGAGTCGAGGGCGTCGGCGTTCTGAGTGGAGGCGGTGGTGAGGAGGGCGATTTGTTTGTTGGCGGCAGCCAGAGCAACAGCAGATTCCTCCGCTGCGCTGCGGAATGACAACAACAGGGCGTCGGAGGCGGCGGTATCGGAGGCTAGCTTCGTCGCGGCCTTATCGTCCGTGTCCTTCTTCTTGTCGGCGTCGGTGGAGACGTTGAGGGGCTGTACTCCCTTGGAGCCGTCGCGGTAGATGGCTACGGCCTTGAGACCTTGACGCCAGCTCTCCATGTAGGCTTCGGCGACGTCGTCGACGGTGCAGTCGTTGGGGAGGTTTACAGTCTTGGAGATGGCTCCGGAGAGGAAGGGCTGGGTGGCGGCCATCATCTTGATGTGGCCCATGTAGGAGATGCTGCGGGTTCCCTTGGCGGGCTTGAAGGAGCAGTCGAAGCAGGCGAGGTGCTCCGGCTTGATGCCGGGTGCGCCTTCAATGGTGCCGGTTGCGTCGATGTAGGAGACGATCGCGTTGACCTGATCTTCACTGTAGCCGAGCTTGATGAGAGCCGAGGGGACGGTGTTGTTGACGATCTTGATCATGCCGCCGCCGACGAGCTTCTTGTACTTGACGAGGGCGAGATCGGGCTCGATGCCGGTGGTGTCGCAATCCATCATGAAGCCGATGGTGCCGGTGGGGGCGAGGACGGTGACCTGGGAGTTGCGGTAGCCGTGCTGCTCTCCGAGAGCGAGGGCGTTGTCCCAGGCGTCGGCGGAGGCGGCGATGAGAGCGTCGAGGTGGGGGACGGTGAAGGGCTCAGCCGAACGGACGGACTTGCCGATCTTGTTGACCTCTGCGCGGTGCATGCGGATGACGTCCAGGAAGGGTTCGCGGTTGACGTAGAAGCCGGGGCAGGCTCCGCCGGTGGCTGTGGCCTGCTGGCAGATGGGGGTGGCAGCTGCGAGGGGAGGGCAGGTTCCGGCGATGAGCGCGGACTGATGGTAGGCGTCGCCGCAGAGGATGGCGGTGAGGGTTCCGGCGAAGTCGCGGCCGGCGTCGGAGTCGTAGGGCAGGCCGAATGCCATAAGTAAAGCCCCGAGGTTGGCGTAGCCCAGTCCGAGCGGACGATAGTCGTGGGAGTTCTTGGCGATCATCTCGGTGGGGTAACCGGCGGCGTCGACGATGATGTCCATGGCGGTGGTCATGATGCCGATGGCGTGGCGGTAGGCGGGGATATCGAACTGGCCGCCGGGCGAGACGAACTTGAGTAGATTGAACGACGCCAGATTGCAGGCGGAGTCATCGAGGAACATGTACTCGGAGCAGGGATTCGACGCGTTGATGCGGGCGGTGTTCTTGGACGTGTGCCAGCGATTGATGGTGGTGTCGTACTGCATGCCGGGATCGCCGCAAGCCCAGGTGTTCTCGGCGATCTTGCGCATGAGGTCGCGGGCGGGGAAGGTGGCGACGGGGCGGCGCTCCTTGACGGTGCGGGTGGAGAACTCGATGTCGCGCTCGACTGCGGACATGAACTCGTCGTTGACGCGGACGGAGTTGTTGGCGTTCTGGAAGAAGATGGAGCTGTAGGCCTCGGAGTCGGGGCCGCTGCCGTCGTAGCCGGCGGCGATGAGGGCGTAGGCCTTGGCCTCTTCCTTGGACTTGCACTCGATGAAGTCAACGATGTCCGGGTGATCGACATTCAGGACGACCATCTTGGCGGCGCGGCGGGTCTTGCCGCCGGACTTGATGACGCCGGCGAAGGCGTCGAAGCCGCGCATGAAGCTGAGTGGGCCGGAGGCGGTACCGCCGCCGCTAAGGGTCTCCATGGAGCCGCGGATGTTGGAGAGGTTGGAACCGGCGCCTGAACCCCACTTGAAGAGCATTCCCTCGGTCTTGGCGAGGGTGAGGATGGAGTCGAGGGAATCCTGCACAGAGTTGATGAAGCAGGCGGAGCACTGCGGCTTGGAGTAGCCGGTGGTGGAGAAGGTCACCTGACGCTTGTCGGCGTCCCAGTGCCAGTTCTGGGCGTCGGAGTTGGGCTCGAGGCGGTCGCAGCCTACGTTGAACCAGACGGGCGAGTTGAAGGCCACCTTCTGGTTGATGAGGAGGTGGGCGAGCTCGGCGTAGAAGGTCGCCGCGTCTTCCGGCGAAGCGAAGTAGCCGGCGGCGATGCCCCAGTCGCGGACGGACTCGGAGACGCGGGTGATGAGGGAGCGGACACCGGACTCACGTTCTGGAGTGCCGACGAGGCCGTGGAGGTATTTGGAGGCGACGATGTTGGTGGCGGTCATGGACCAGTCGACGGGGGACTCTACATTCTTCTGCTCGAAGATGATGTTGCCCTTCCAGTCCTGAATGATGGCATCTCGCAATTCCCAGACCACCTGGTCGTAGGGGTTGATGCCGGGAGTGGTGAAGTGGCGCGCGAAGGAGAGGCCGGGGGCGTGGGGAGTGCTGGTGGCGGCGTCGGTGTGGATCTGGTTGTCGAGCTGGGTGGCGATTTGGGCTTGGGTATCGTTCATGGGTGAAACTCCTTCGTGATCTCTTTAGATGGTGCTAATGTGTTGCCGGGCTTCCGGCTGCTGGAACTAAAGTCGTGCCTTGGTGGCGATTTTGAAACGCAAGTTGCCGTGCTCCTGAGCCACGATCCGCTGATCCGGAGTTGGGCTTCTGGGGCTTGTGCCTTTGGCTGGACTTGCCTACTTCTGTCGATCGGAACCCGGGGGTTGTGCTCGCTGAAGAATGCTTGCAGTCGTAAAGCTAGTGCCCCATGTGGGGTGTGTCAAGTATAAAACACCCATATCTAGTGTTGCATGAGTAGATACCCCCACAAGACGGGCTATAACCGGGCTGAAATGTGGGTAGTGCCTCAAAAATGGGGCAAACGTCTGTGGAATTCGACGGGAAGCAGCGATTGTCGCGGCTTTCTGAATGTTACGGAACGAAGAATTTGACTCACCTTTGACGGTACTCGGCGATACGCGGTGACGCAAGAGGGCGGAAGCGGTGGAAGTGTGGATATTGGGGAAAAGACGGGGTGTTTCGGAGACGAGGGATTCTGGGCAGACAACAAAAGGTGTTGACACTCGATTGTCGTTCTGTACAGATAGTGCGTATGTTGTTGAGCACGCACTAGAACCGACTTTGAGGATGCGATGACGTCGAAGCTGCAGGAAGAGATCAAACAGGGCAAGCCGTTCGATAGCCCGCAGGAAGAACTTTGGCTGAACCTGGCGCGGACAGCCGCGATGGCGAGCCACGTGGTGGAGCAGGGATTGCGACGGCATGGGTTGTCCCCGACGCAGTACAACGTGTTGCGGATACTGCGCGGGGCGGGGGCAAAAGGCCTGTGCCAGTATGAGATCGGCGACCGACTTGTGGCCCAGGTGCCAGATGTGCCGCGGATTGTGGACCGGATGGAGAAGGCTGGGTGGGTGCAGCGGGTTCGCGGAACGTCGGATCGGCGGATTGTGATGGCTTCTCTGACGCAGGCGGGGATGGACCTGGTGGGGTCGCTGGATGAGCCGATGTCGGAGATGGTTTCTGGGATCTTTGCGGGGCTGGGTGAGGCGGAGGTTGAGACGCTGAATGAGTTGCTGGCCGCGGCTCGGAGTGTGGGGAAGGAAGAAAGTACAGGGAAGAGGGTTTAGGGAAGAGTCGGCGTGGGCTGGGAGAGGGTTTCGACCCCACCTTAAACGATAGAACTGTTTGAGATGGGGCACCCGGAAGTTGGGTTGATAAGACAACTACTGAGATTCTGGCTTCGCCAGAATGACGGCAGGCTCTTCCCTCTTCCCTGCCAGGCTACTGCGGGGGTTCAGGTTGGGGCTGGGGGGTTAGGCCTGGGTTGCGGGGGGTCTTGTCGGCGAATCGGGCGGCGAAGGGGTCAAGCAGGACCTGCTTCTGGTCGAGGACGAGCGAACCATTAGCCTGCGGGGCGGCCTGAACGAAGTTGAGCGGGGTGCCGGG
>JAYVZU010000357.1:0-4514 GCA_043783075.1 Rhodanobacteraceae bacterium | reverse complement strand
CCACCAGCTGCGCCTCCAGGATAATCGCGATCCCTCGATCCGCCGCTGCACCCGCCATAGTGCGAACATCCGCTGCCACAAACGCATAATCACCCTTGCCGCCCGACACATCGTGCAGCAACGATGCCGACTCCGTCACCGCGTTGTCGTTGAACGTAATCGCGTCATGGTATCCGCCCTCCAGCGGCCAGACCTGCGGCCAACCGCCGTTCGGATACTGTGCCGCAAGCAGGTAATAAACCCCACGTAGAAAGCTCTTGCGAAAGCGGTCGCCATCCGCGCCGGGATACGCGGTCGACATCTGCGCCAGGTAATGCAGCTCGGTATTCGTGGCGTCATTGTCAAGCGTCCCGGCGTAGTTCCAGTTCGGATTCGCTGGCTTGTCGAAGTCATCTGGCCCCAGCATCCGCGAGATGTTGTTCGGCGTAAAGCTCTGCCCCGGCAATCGCTTCGGGCCAGACATATCAAGGTTCTTTGACCACCCGCCGTTCGGAATCTGGAACGACAGAACCGTCTCCGCAACACGAAATGCCTCAGGCGATTTGTAGAACGCGTCGTCGCGATCCAGCGGCATCGACCGCCCGGCACCGCTTTCCTTCGGATAATCCGGAACCGGCCCCGTCAGGTGCGACTTCTCGATAAAAATCTCATCCTGATCGAACGAAAGCTGCTGCTGCGACCGCCGCAGATACCCCAGCCACGCAGCCCGGTCCGCCTTCGGCAAACTCGCATTCACCCGAGCCACAGTCAACGACTCCGCCGGCTTGCTGACGCCGATTACCTCGGCATGAAACGGTAGAACAATCGACACCAACACAGCCGCCAACAGAGTTAGCATAAGGGCTAAGTTATAGCAGTTGGCCATGACAGGTTTGAACCCTGTTTCCAACTTCGCCGTATCCCAGGGTCAAACCGGGCCATCTAAACGAGTTCTCCGGCGGCACCCCCAAAATCCGTGCCAATCCATTCCGATCCGTGGTCACGATTCAAAACGCCACCCCGCCCGGCTTAAGACTGCAATCGCGAAGACTCCAGACCAAACTATAGAATCCATGTTCGGAGGCAGAAGATGGACGACGCACAGCGACTCATCGACCGCGGCCACACTGCGCGCAGAGATGGAAATCCCGCCCTCGCGCTCGAGCTTTATGAAGCCGCTGCCGAAGTTCTCCGCAACGTTAACGCGCCGCTGCGTCTGGCCCACACCATCCGCCATGTCGCGGACATCCAACGCGGTTTGAATCTCCTGGAACCCGCCCAATCCCATTACGCCGAGGCCCTTGCGATCTACCGCAACGAACCCACCACAGGCAAACTCGACCTGGCCAACACCCTGCGTGGCTACGCTCTACTCTCGCAGAGCATCGGCGATAGTTCAGCCGCACGGGCTATGTGGACAGAAGCCAGTTCCCACTACAAGGCAGCCGAGGTGCAGGCAGGCGTCGAAGAAGCAGAACGCCGTCTCGCTACGATGTCTTTGGGCTGAATAAGCCTACGGCGTAGCGGAACAAGCGCAGGCCTTGAACTGCGACTCCGTCATCTTGTCGATTCCGCACACATACTGCGGCCAACCCAGCACCAGCACCGGGATCGGGAACAACGGATCGAAGTAGATCTCGTACGATTGGCTCGTCTTCACCGCACCCTGCGGATCAGCCCGGAAGCCCGCAACAATCTCCTTCAGCGTCGCGGCCGAGTAGACCTTCTGGCCATACGTCTCGCCAAAGCTGTACTCGCGATTCCACGGGCCGCCAACACCGGTCTTATTCGGCGCGGTGTACACCACGTAGTCGCTCATCAGCGCGGTCTTCGGATCAATCGTCGCCAACGTAAATGCCGGCATATTCCCGTCCACAGGCGAGATCGACGGAATCCCCTTGATCGCGACGCCCCCACCACCCTTGGACGGCAGCAGCTTCATCTCATCCATATGTGTGTGCCCAAATATACCCAGCGTAATTACGTCCGCATGAGCCTCCAGCACATCGACCAGAGAATCCTTCGCCGCCGGCGCCAGGAACGACTCCGCGCCATTCACCTCGCACGTCCGGCCCCGGCGCAGCGTCGCATACACGTCGATGCCCGGCGGAATATGCCCCATCACCCATACCTTGTCGCCCCGCTGCGTCGCGCCCTCTAGCTGCGCCCGCAGCCACGTCAGGACAGCAGTGGGTGAAGTCTTGTCGGCCTTCTTCGCGCACGTCGCCCACTTCTTCGAGAGGTACATGTCGTCGATCACAAGCAGCCGCGTCTTCTGCATCGGCGCGTTCAGGCTGACGCTAAAGTATCCGCCCGCCTCATAGTCCGACTTGGCCTGTGCGGCATCTTCGGCGCTCGCTCCAATCAAGCCATCCAAGACTGCCTTGCTGGTCCCGCTCAGAAACCGGTCGTGCATATCCAGCGCATAATCGCCGCAGCTGGAGTCGTTATTGCCCAGCGCAACATACACCGGCACTCCCGGGAAAGTCGCCTGTACGTGCTTCATCACATAGCTCGCCGTCTTCTCGGCAAACTCTCCGTAGCCAGCCTCCGACTTCGCCAGCGTCTTATACCGGCAGTCAAACTGGTGGACCAGCAGATCGCCCGAGATCGTCACAAACTTCAGCCCGGCGGCGTGCGTCTTCTCCGCCTTCAAACTTGCGTCGAACAGCGCCTCATTACTGTCGAGCCCTTTGGCTCCTGCACAAGCGGCCTGCAGCGCCTGAAAATCCGCAGCCTGCGTGGCCGATTCCGGCACCTGCAGAATCGCCTCCCAGCCAGCGACTGGTGCTGCAACCAATTTGGAAAACTTGGCCGGATCACGAAACGGATCGAAGTGGATGTCGCTCAGCATCAGCACGGGAATGGTTGCTGCCGCCGGAGCAGGAGCCTGCCCGCTTGCAAGACCCGTCGCCAAAACCAACAACACCCAACCCAATATCGCTCGCTTCACTGATCACCCCTCAAAATCAGAGTACCGCACCCCAGCAACCTAAAGAATTGCACTTAAGATCGTTTCTAAAATCGGTTCCAATCAGTGTTGAGCCTTCTGCCTTACTGGTGCGCGAAACTGCTCTCCGGATACCACTCCGGCCGCGTCGGCGCGTTCGCAACCCGCGTCGCAAGTTGGGCCAGCATGCTTGTAAACTGCGCCGCAGCAGCCTTGTCGATAGGCTGCTCCAGATCGTCCGACGGCTGGTGATACCGCGTCTTCACCCAGTCGTTGAACGTCTTCATCTCCGGTGAATCCGGGGTCCAGCCGAACTTGAACGCCAGCGCCGGAATCCCGTTCGCCACAAAGTTCACTTGGTCCGAGCGGATGAAGCGGTTCTCCTCCGGCTGCTTCTCGAACTGTACTTCGACATCATTCAACTGGCCAATCGCGCGAGCGTCATTGCCCAGCGTGCTCTCGCCAAGACCCTGCACCTCGATGTAGCGCAGCGGGAACAGCGGAAGATACATATCCATATTCAAATCAGCGACGATGTCCGACTTCGGCACCGTAGGCTTCGCCGCAAAATAAGCCGAACCAAGCTCGCCCATCTCCTCGCCCGTCAGCCCGATGAAGATGTAAGACCGCTTCGGCTTGGGCCCATGCACCAGAATCTTCGCGCACTCAATCACGCTCGCCACACCCGACGCGTTGTCCATTGCGCCGTTGTAGATTGCATCGCCGTTTACCGGACGACCAACGCCGAGGTGGTCCAGGTGCGCGCTGATCACGACATACTCGCTCTTCAGCTTCGGGTCAGAACCTTCCAGAATCCCGACAACATTCTGCGTCTCGACCGGCGTACCTTTATCGACCGCCGTCGTCGCATGAATCTTCTCCTTCAGGTCGAACGCCGGCAGCGGCTTGCCCGCGTCGATCAGCGGCTGCATCTCCGCCATCGTGTGCCCCGACGCCGCCAGCAGTTGATCCGCCGCCGCAACCTGCACCGTGGCATTCAGTCGCATACCTGCCAGACCATCCAGCTCAGGATCGGCAATCACCATCGTCGGGCGCGCAAACGTCGGCCTAGCCGCGCCACCGGTAGTCGCAACCGGTACAGGTGCCGGGCCCGCCTGCAGACGCGGAGCAGCAATCGTGATCATGCCAATCGCACCCGCCGCCTTTAGATACTTCCAGCGCTGCGTCGCCACACGCGAGTAGGCCCGCAGCGGGCCCTGCAAACGCGCGGGCGCGCCGTTGTAGAACACCACCACCTTGCCCTTCAAATCCATCCCGGCGTAGTCGTCCATATGCTTGACGGGCAGACGCAACCCATAGCCGATAAACACCAGCGGCGCATCAACAGCCGGCCCCGGAGTGACACGCGGGCTCAGCGTAATATCGCTCGGCTTCATCGTAGTTTTGGTGGCACCAGCTTCAATCTCAACCGAAGATTTCTCCGCATCCAGTCGCAGAGAATCCAGCTTCACCGCCTGGCGATAACTGGTGCCCGCACCGGGCTTCAAACCCATCGCCTTGAACTGGTTTTCGACATACACCGTCGCCGCCTCGAAACCCGGCGTCCCCGGCAGACGGCCCTGCC
>JAYVZU010000356.1:0-13503 GCA_043783075.1 Rhodanobacteraceae bacterium | reverse complement strand
GTGTCGTTGCTACGGCTCAACTCGCGCAGGCGTTCCCGCGTGGCGTTGGACCGACGAACGTCCAGGTGACCAGTTCCAACTACAGTCCCATCCATGGGCAAACGTTTGTCCTTACGGCTCAGGTGGCATCGAATATTGGCGGCGCGACTCCCACTGGAATCGTCACCCTTACCTCACCGCAACCCGGCTTTGTCACTACGTCTCCGGCCATCAATGCCTCTGGTGTGGCGACCTCCTCTGCGTATCTTTTGCCCGGTGGGACGTATCCGATTACGGCTACCTATTCGGGTGACAGCACCTACGCGCCGTCGTCTACGACAATCAACATAACGGTGCAGGCTGAGGCCGCAATCTTTACGATCAGCGCACCGTCGACCGTCAGTTTGGGCGCGTCGATTACGGCGCAAGTAACGCTGTCTTCGGCGTCTGGTGTTGGAACTCCGGCGGCAAGCGTGACCGTAACTCCTTCCGGCATTACGAGCGGGCTGACCATTACTCAGGCGATCTCCGGCACAGGTGGCACCTCGACTAGTAGCTACACATTTACGACCAATCGGGCGGGGACAGTCTCCTTACAGGCAAGTTGCACCAGCACGGACCCCAGCTTTACCTGCTACACGCCGCAGACTTCCACAACCAGCGTCCCGCAGGCAACCCCGGTAGTTACGCTGACCATGACCCCGACGAATCCCGCCGCCGGCATTCCGGTGTCGCTCTCCGCGAGAGCCAGCGGAGTCGCCGGCATTGGCACGACAGGTAGCGTGCAGTTTTTTGATGGCTCGACCTCGCTGGGTTTTGGCAGTGCGCCGAACGCTACGTTCAGTGGCAACCTTACCCCCGGACCAAATCACACCATCACTGCGGTCTATCAGGGCGACATCAACTATCTGAAGGCGACTTCAAACGCCATCACGTCGTCGGTTACAGCGTCACCGACGACGACCACGGTGAATGCTTCCGCAACGACCCTGACGTTTGGGCAGAGCGTTTCGCTGAATATCACGGTCTCGACATCGACCGTTGTGAACGGAACGCAGCCGACTGGATCTCTGACCTTTACCGGCGCGGGCGGAACGACCACCGCAGCAGTCTCTGGCGGGAGCGCCAACGTTACGTTGAATAACCTGAGCGTGGGGACCTACACGATCGGGACCAGCTATTCGGGTGACATCAACTACGCGCCAAGCACAGGGAACGCGGTAGTTATCACGGTGACACAGGCGACCGCCAGCTTGAGTACGAATCTCTCTGCGACCTCCTTCACGACGGGAAGTTCATCCACTTTGACGGTCACGGTGACGCTGCCAGGCACCGCTGCATTGCCCGTCGGATCAACTTTTATTGCGACCATCGTGGGCGTCACCGGTGCCACCTATACGGGGACATTCGCCATCAATACTGGGGGCAACACCGGGACAGGTGCGGTTATTATTCCTGCCCCATTGGCCGGCACCTACACGCTCCAGGTGGTCTGTGCCACGAACGTGAACTTTACCTGCACGCCGAATAGTCTCTCGATCAGCAGTACAGCGACGACCGGCGCTACCGGTACTACTGTGACCACGACGGCACTTACGATGAAGCCGGTTGGCCCCGCGATCGGCCAGGCGATTACGTTTACCGCGACAGTCTCTGCTTCTGCCACGGCAATCGCGGCAAACCCGATTGCGGGTATCGTCGCCTTCAATGACGGTACGACGCTGCTGGGTAGCGGTACGATCGCCCCGGTCACGGTTGCTGGAGTTACGACCTCCGTTGCAACATTGAAGTACACCTTTACTGGAACCATAACGGCCCATTCCGTCACTGCAGCCTATGCCGGAAATACGATCTACGCGTCCAGCACATCGACGGCGCTTGCCATCACACTGGCAGCTGCTGCCGCGACAGTGACACTCACTTCGAACGTGACGAACACGACCGCTGGAACAAGCGTTGTGTTGACAGCTACCGTCGCGGGCACCACGACGACTGGCACGGGGCCGACTGGCACGGTCTCCTTTTACCTGACAGGAGCGACGCCTGCGCTGATTGGCACGGCGACCCTGGGCACTACTGGCAACGGCGTCGGTACCGCCGTGCTTTCCACGTCCACATTGCCGTCAGGCTCGGCAAGCATCTACGCGACGTACAACGGCGACACGAACTTTAGCTCCGCGATATCCAACATCATCACGCTGGGTCTATCCGACTTTGCGGTCGCCTTCGTCCCGCAGGGCATCACCATTTCGGTCGGCAAGACAGGCTCGGTGACTACCGTTGTTACACCGATCAACGGCTTCCCCGGGACTATTGCTCTGGCATGTTCGGCTGGCCTTGACGTCGAGATCGCTTGCGGCTTTAGCCCTTCCGTTTTGACTGGCGGCGGTGTCAGCACACTCACCATCGTGACGACGCCCGCCAAGTCTGCAGCGGTCCACGGCACGCAACAAGAGTCGTTCAGGTTGCTGGGTGGGGTTACGTTGGCGACCATGCTGTGCTGTTTTCTGCCCGGTGCCCGGCGCCGCCGTATTCCTGCGATGTTGCTTGGACTGCTGGCTTTGTCGCTGACATTCAATTTGGGCTGCTCGCCTGGCAACTTCAACTCAACATCGGTTACCAATGCGGGAACGCCGTTGGGTACAACGCTACTGACCATTACAACCGTCGGCACGAGCGGAGCAAACTCAGTCCGGCACAACTATATCTATCAGGTGACGATCCAGTAAACGCAACCAGCTAGGTTTTGTCTGCTGTGAGTTCCATGAAGAATTCCTGCGCGCTAAATCTTTCCCCTTCGGGCTTTACGCGGACATACTCGCCATCCGAGTGGAGCATGCGCGCCTTCACGTTGTCCTTCAGGTAAGCGTTCAGGATCTCCTCCCGGAGCCTCTTCGCCAGCTTCTTATCCGCCACTGGAAACACCACTTCGCAGCGTTCGTAGAGATTGCGGGTCATCCAATCGGCGCTGCCACAGAAGATCGCCGGGGCTCCGCCATTTTCGAAGTCGAAGATGCGGCTGTGTTCCAGAAATTGCCCGACGATCGAGCGAACTCGAATGTTTTCGCTCAGCCCCTTGACCCCGGGTTTTAGCGCACACATGCCACGGACGATCAGTTCGATCTGCACACCAGCCTGGGATGCCGCGTAGAGGGCCTCTATTGTCTTCTGCTCGAGCAAGCCGTTCATTTTGGCGATGATCCGTGCTGGACGACCAGATCTTGCATGGTCCGCCTCGCGCTCGATCAGGTGAAGGATCTCGGGGGCCAGGGTGAGTGGCGCAACGAGCAGCGGCTCGTACGCGTTGTCATCCGCCTCCGACTCGGCGGTTAGATAGTTGAAGACGCGTTGTACGGCTGTCGTAAGCTCGGGCCGCGAAGTCAGCAGGCTGATGTCGGTGTAGAAGCGCGAGGTTACGGGGTTGTAGTTGCCGGTGCCCAGATGCGCGTAGCGACGAATTACTCCGTCTGGATCGCGCCGCACGAGCAGCGAGAGCTTGCAGTGGGTCTTCAGGCCGAAGATTCCGTGAAAGACGCCAACACCGGCATCTTCCAACTCACGCGCCCAACGGATGTTGGAGTCTTCGTCGAACCGCGCCATCAACTCCACGACTACCGTTACATCCTTGTTATGGGCTGCTTCAATGAGAGCCCGAAAGATTGGCGAGTCCTGGCTGGTTCGATAGAGCGTCTGCTTCATCGAAATTACAGTTGGATCATGCGCACCAAGCTCGACGAAGTCTTCTACCGTACGGTAGCTGTCGAACGGATGATGGAGCATGATGTCGCGCAGGCGTAGCTCTTCAAAGAGGTCCGCAACCTTGGGCGATAGCTTGTGCTGCTTCGCTACGAATGGCGCGTACTTCAGGGTTGGAATCTTCGACTCGGAGTAGAGGTTCATCAGGCGCGAAAGGTTTACCGGTCCGTCCGTGCGGAATACCTGCCATTCATCCAGCTCGAAGTTGGTTCGCAGACGTTCCACGATTTCCTCTGCAGCAGAGCTCTCGATTTCAAGCCGAACCGCATCGCCCTTGCGCCGGTTGTGAAGCTCCTCGCGGACACTCTCCAGCACGCTGCGCGACTCTTCTTCCTGCATATACAGGTTGCTGTTGCGAGTCACGCGGAATGCCGCCTCATCCAGCACTTCGTATCCCCGGAACATTTTTTCGACCTGCGATTCGATCAGCTCGTGCAGGAAGATGAAGTCAAACTGCCCGGCGGTTGAGGGAAGGGCGATCAGCCTTGGGAGACTGCGCGGAACGGTGACGACACCGAGCACTTTGCCGGATTTTGATCCGGTAACTCCGCGGCGTTTGTAGCGCAGAAGCAGCGCAATGCAGAGCGCCTTGTTCAAGACCCGGGGGAAGGGGTGGGAGGGGTCGATCGTTACGGGCGTCAATAGCGGGTCGACTTCATTCTGATAGAAACGCTCGGCAAACTCCCGCGCTTCGTCGCCCAGTTCCGCCCAGCGCAGTACTCTTACGCCCGCGTTGGCGAGCGCAGGAAGCAGCTGTTCGTTCCAGCATTTGTACTGTCGAGCGACAAAGACTGCCATCGCCTTGCTGAGACGAACCAGTCGTTCCTCCGGTGTAAATCCGCCCTCGTCCGGTCCTTTGCCCTGGTCGGTTCCGTCTTCAATCCGCTGCAGAATACCGGCGACGCGGATCTCGACAAACTCATCCAGATTGTTGGCCGTGATCGCCAGAAATTTGACGCGCTCTAACAAAGGGTTCGTTACGTCCTGAGCCTCTTCGAGTACACGCTCGTTAAACTTCAGCCAGCTGTCGTCGCGACCAAAGAACCGCCCGCCTTTGTGGGATGCATCGCCGGACGCGGAAATCCCGGGAATATTAGATTCTGTGCACTTTTTCGCCGCGTGTTTCCGTACTGTCTTCTTCGCTGCGTCAGTTTGCGTCATCATAGGGAATATTTGAGCCTACCGCAACTTCATGAATAGATTGAGAAAATCCGATCTAAACACTTGAGATGCCACTCTAAACCCAAAGGTGAACGCGTCGAATAAGATTCGCTATCGTTGCCGCCGAACAGCACATTCCTGAGGTTGTAGCATTGAAGAATCATGATCATTGAAGTTGCAAAGGCCAGCCCCCGCCAGATCTACAACCTTCTCATCGGTCTAGTCGCCCCGCGCCCGATCGCGCTCGTCACCAGCCACAATCCCGACGGCCAGCTCAACGCTGCGCCCTTCAGTGCCTATAACTACCTCTGCACGGACCCGCCTGTTGTTGGCATTGGCGTGACTAATCGGCCCGGCACGTACACACCTAAGGATACGGCGCGGAATATTCGGCGGACGGGTGAATTTGTGGTGAATGTGGTCACCGAAGACCTGCTGCAGCAGATGAATATTTGCGCCACGGACTTTCCGGAGGATGTCGACGAACTTAAGATGGCGGGACTTGAAACTGCGCCGTCGTCGATCGTCAAGGTTCCCCGAATCCGCTCGGCCCACGCCGCGCTGGAATGCGTCGAGCACACTACGCTGGAGATTGGCAATTCGCGCATCATCCTGGGACGAGTTGTTGCGATGTATATCGAAGACGAATTCGTCGACCCGGCTGGCCCATATATCAAGGCTGAGGAGCTTCATGCCGTCGGTCGGATGAACGGTCTGGGATCGTATGTGAAGACTCGCGATTCGTTCCTGCATCAGCCACGAATTTCGTATGACGAATGGCAAAAAGGGAAGCGCTAGAGAAAAATTTTCTAGCGCAATGTATTGTTTGTCATCCCGGAGGTATCTGTTGTTGTCGCCTGACACGTGCAACAGCAGATCCCTTCGGGATGACAAACAAGAAGGGCGACCATGGAGTCTGTCATCGGCTTTCGACGTCGTGCGGATGAAACGGGGAAGTGGCGGATTTTCCGTTTTCGCAAAAGAGCATGATCCCAGAGCTGTCAGCTATGAGCTATGAGCTGTCAGCCTTTCTTGTTGCTTATTGGATTCGAGCTTCGTCAGAATGGCAGCGGTGGTTTATCGCCCCGGGTATGTGATCCAGATCACACGTTGACGTGTTCCAAATCACCGCTGAAATGGTTCTCCTTGCAGGAAACTTGTTCGTGAGGAGATACGACAATGAAGGCATTTCATAGCTACTGGAGCTTTTCCGCCATCCGGGGAGTCCTGACGATCATCGTCTCAGTAGGAATTTTCGGACTACCGTACTTTGCCCACGCACTCATGACCATTCCTGTGATGCTTGGCCTCGCGATCGACGTCATTGCGGTGTACGCGATGCTTGAGGGAGGCGCGTTGGTGCTGCTCGGCATCTCGATGCCAACGAATTTTCTTGGCCACAAGACCCGCTATGCGCAGGCAGCCATCTCCGTGGTAATCGGAGCTGTGTTGTTCGTGATGGTGCATGGTGAGTTCAGCCAATATGTGATGTGGGTTCTGGCGGCGCAGGCCGCGACCGCCGCAATTGCAGAGTTCTACGTAGCCCGGCAGACTTATCGCGAGTACACCTGCCTTTCCTGCTACGCAGCCGCATTCGTGCTTGCCGCCTGCGCCGTGGCCCTGCCGTTTACGGCTGCCATGACGCTCGACAACCAGCTTCTCGCCCTATCGACCTACGTTGGCCTGTATGGCACAACGCAACTGCTGCTTAGCGTCCGCATGCTCTTCCTCGAGTATCGCGCCGAGCACCCGGCCCCGACGTTCTCCTACGCCTGGCAGGCCGAAATGAATAACCAACTCGTCGGCCTCCCCGGTCGGGTCGAGAATCACTTTGCCAGCATCGGCGAACGCACCGCTGCGGCAATCAGTCGTGGTTACATTGTGCCAGGACACGGGCGCGTGATCCCCGTACAACAGAAAGCGGCTTGACCTCTCCCCAAGTCGGCCGCCCAGCATCGGGAGTCCAAAACTGGACTCCCGATTTTGTTTTAGGCCAGATATTCCTTGATCCAGGGATTATCCGAATGCACCAGATCCATTGTCTTCCCATGGAAGACAATGGATCCTTCATTCAGGATCAGGAACCGCGTGCTGTCGTCGATGCCACCGTCTGGGATCGGTTCCATGTGGCCGGTTTCGCGATTGAACCGGTGGGTTGCCAACGTGAACGCGTCCTGAATGCGGTGTGTGATCAGCAGGGAAGTCGTGTGGGTTACATCCCTTTGCTTGACGACTAACTCAATGATCGTTGTCGAGGTGATGGGGTCCAGACCGCCGGTGGGGGAGTCGTATAGGATCAGGTCGGGAGCCGTAATGATGGCGCGGGCAATCGAGACGCGACGCCGCATTCCGCCGGATAGCTCGGATGGGAATTTGGCAATTGCAGCCTCAAGCTCCACGAATTTCAGCGCCTCGACGACCTTTTCGTGGGCCTCGTCTTCTGGCATATGTTCTTCGTGCAGGCGGAACGCGACGTTGTCTTCGACGGATAGGGAGTCGAAAAGGGCTGATTCCTGAAATACCATGCCGATGTGCTCTCGCAGACCAAACATCTGACGCTCGGTCATGGCCGAAATCTCTTGCCCAAAGACGGTAATGACCCCGGAGTCTGGCGACAGTAAGCCGTTGGCGAGCTTCATCAGCACAGACTTTCCGCAGCCGGCCGGGCCGAGGATGATCATCGTCTGGCCGCGTTCGACCTCGAACGATATGTTTTTGAGGACGGGTTTGCGGTCGAATCCAATGGAGACGTCTTTGAAAACGACGATCGGGGCACCTTGGTCTAAGTGTTCAATTGGTCTGGAGCCTTTGGCCATTGCTGTTAGCTCCCGAAGATGCCGATCATGAGCCTGGTCACCAGGAAGTCGACGACGATGATGAAGACCGATGAGACGACGACGGCCTGGGTCGTGGCTTTACCGACACCCTGTGTTCCCCCTGTGGTCTTGAGGCCAAAATAACAGCCGACCGTCGCGATGATGAATCCGGAGAAGACTGGCTTGGTCAACCCGGCAACGACATCGCCCTTCACCAGTCCGACGTAGGAATCGACGAGGTAAGAACTCCAGTTGAGGCCGACGAGAGTCACGCTGACCAGTGCGCCGCCCGCAATGCCGACCGCATCGGAGATGATCGTCAGGAAGAACAGCATGAAGACCGTGGCGATGAGGCGCGGCGTCACCAGCTTGCGTAGCGGATCGGTTCCGAGGGCGCGCATGGCGTCGATCTGCTCGGTGACCTTCATCGACCCTAGTTCGGAAGCCATTCCCGAGGCATTGCGGCCCGAAACCATCAGCCCTGTGAGAACCGGGCCAAGTTCCTTGACCATGGAGAGCGAAACCAGGCTGCCGGTCTTGCTGACTGCGCCGAATTCTTTTAGGGCCGTCGCGGATTGCAGGGCAAGGACGCAGCCGGTGAAGAATCCGGTAAGGATGACGATGGGGAGTGAGCCGACGCCGATCGAGTCCATCTGCTCATAGATATCGGCCCAGTAGCGGGGCTTGGTAAACAGATTTCCGACGGCTCGGCCCGCCAGCAGGGAGTACTCCTGGACGGCCGCAATTCGCTCTTTGGCGAAGCTTTCGATGGAAGAAAAGGGCATCTATTCTAAGGCTCACTTTATCAGATGCAACCGGCACTTGATCGACGCAACGGCGTTTCCGGCGGTCGTCTCAGGGCTGCGAAGGTGAGAAGATAGAAGAGATGATCGAACGCACCATGACCGCCGCCGTACTCTACGGGAAAGAAGATCTGCGGCTCGAGCGGACTGAAATACCGTCAGCCGAGCCGGGCGAGATCATTGTTCGCGTCGCCGCCGCGCTTACTTGCGGAACCGACTTGAAGGTCTACCGCCGCGGTTACCACGCGCGAATGCTGAAACCGCCGATGCCGTTTGGGCACGAACTCGCGGGAATCGTCAGCGAAGTTGGTGTAGGAGTGACGAAGTTCAAGGTCGGCGACCGTGTAGTTCCGCTCAATTCTGCACCCTGCGATGAATGTTATTTCTGCCGCCGCAACCAGCAAAATCTCTGCGACGATCTACTCTTCAACAACGGAGCTTACGCGGAATATTTCCGGATTCCAGCCCGGATCGTCGAGAAGAATACACTGATTGTTCCGGACGAAGTTCCGCTTGACCACGCGGCGCTCACCGAGCCGCTGGCTTGCGTGATTCGCGGACTGGAAGAGTGTGGTGCCAAACCTGGCGACTCCATGATTGTGATTGGGGCCGGGCCGATTGGGTTGATGTTTATCCACGCGGCTGCTCTGGCTGGGGTCGAGGTGATTGCGGTCGTCAAACGTGACGATCAGATTGCTGCGGCCACGCTCTTCGGAGCTGCGAACGTGGTTCAGATCGCTGCGGAACAGGCGTCTGACGAGATCGTCGCTGCTGCCCGAGCGGCCACTCCGGATATTCGTGGAGCCGACATAGTGATTGAGGCTGTCGCGACCCCTGCGACGTGGGAGCAGGCCGTGGCGATGGTACGCAAGGGCGGCACGGTCAACTTTTTTGGTGGACCACCGAGTGGGACAGTCGTCGCTCTGGACACGAACCGCTTGCACTACGGCGACATTACGCTAAAGGCCAGCTTTCATCACACACCGGCGACATCGCGTACGGCGTTTGAACTCATCTCCAGCGGTCGGTTCAAGGCTGCCGAGTACATTACCGGCAGATCGACCCTGGACGAGCTGCCCGACGTGTTTCGGCGAATGTTGATCCGGTCCACGGGCGTCGGCCGGCCAGACATCAAGACCGCAATCGACATGGGTGCGGCGCAATGACGATGGAGAACGCGACGCCGCTGGCTGGCGCTCCAGCCGAATACTTGTTGCCTGCGACCCGTCCTTCCCTGGTGGAGGCGCAGGCCTGGTGCCGTCATCTCGCGACGTCGCACTACGAGAATTTCCACGTTGCGACGTGGTTCCTGCCCAAGCGCGCGCGTCCCCACTTCGAGAGTATCTACGCCTTCAGCCGCGCAGCCGATGATCTTGGCGATGAGGTAGCCGACCGGGAGACCGCGACGAGACTTCTTGGGGAGTGGCGTGGCCTGCTCGATGAGTGCTACGAAAATCCCTCGCAATCGATCCATCCCGTCTTCGTCGCTCTGCACGAGACGATTGTTGAGACGGGTGTCCAGAAACAACTTTTCGGTGACCTGATCAGTGCTTTCGAGATGGACCAGGTGGTTGCGATGCATCAGTCGCTGGACGACCTGATCGCCTACTCGAAGCTCTCGGCCAACCCGGTAGGTCGCCTTGTGTTGTGGGTCTCGGGCTACCATGATGAACCTCGCGCACTGCTCTCCGACAAGGTCTGCACGGCGTTGCAACTGGCAAATTTCTGGCAGGATGTGGTTGAAGACTGGGAGCGTGGACGCCGCTACATTCCTGCTGACCAGATGCTACGGTTTGGTGTCACCGATGAGATGATCGCAACTCGGAAATTCACACCTGAATTCAGGGCGATGATGCAGTTTCTAGTTGATTGTGCTGGATCGATGTTGCGCGAGGGGGGCAAGATTGCTGACGAAGTGGATGCTGAGCTGGCAGTCACACTTCGGCTCTTCGAGCAGGGTGGCCGTGCGGCACTCGACGGCATTATCGCGCAGGATTACGACGTGCTGAAACAGCGTCCAACGGTTTCAAAAGTGACCAAGGTGAAGCTTCTGGCTGGCGCGTTGTTCGGCAAAGCCAAGTCGCTGTTTGCGATCCGTGGAGTGCGCGCATGAGCTCTGCAACCCTAGCCGCGGCCTATCAGGAGTGTCGCGCCATCGCGAAGCGCGAGGCGAAGAATTTTTACTACGCCTTCCGCGTTCTGCCCACTGCGAAGATGGACGGCATGTGCGCGGTCTACGCATTCATGCGCAAAGCCGACGACATCTCCGACGATGAATCGCAGACCATTGTGGCACGTCGCCTGGCGATGAATACGTGGCTGGACGAGTGGCGTGCGGCACGGCTTGAGCCTGAGCCCACCGACAAGGTCTTCCACGCACTGAACGATGCGCAGGTGCGCTTCAACATCTCCGACGCACTGCTTGAGGACCTCGTCCGTGGCACCTGCATGGACCTGTATTTGGGCCAAGGAGCGGGAAATACAGTCGATCTGGGCGACGGCTTGCAGGGCTATGAGACCTTCGACGACCTCTACCGATACTGCTATCTCGTTGCGTCCGTTGTCGGTCTGGTCTGCATTCACATCTTCGGCTACATCGATCCCGCCGCCGAGTTGATGGCCGAGAAGACCGGTGCCGCGTTCCAAATTACCAACATCCTGCGCGACATTAAGGAAGACGCCGAACGCAAGCGAATCTATCTTCCGCAAGACATGCTCCGCGAGTTCAACGTCACCAACGCTGACATTCTGGAACTTGCCGCTGGCCGCGCTATGAAGCCCAGCGAGCGAGCCATGTTGATGGCGCTCTCTGTGCAGGCATGGAAGTACTATGAGTCTGGCCGCCAGTTGATCCCGCTGCTCGATGCCGATAGCCGCCCGTGTATGTGGGTGATGATGGAGATCTACAGTGGTTTGCTGGCTAAGATCGACCAGCGTCAGGGCGATGTGTTTACCGAGCGCGTCGCGGTCCCCACGCGTGACAAAATCTTTGCGTTGGTGCGCGGCGCTGCAATGTCGATGAGGGCACGCAGCCAATGACACGCGACGTCATTGTCGTCGGAGCGGGCGTCGCGGGGCTTTCCGCTGCGGATGCGTTGACTCGAAGTGGCGCGAATGTGACGGTGCTGGAGCGCCGCCCCCACGTCGGCGGACGAGCTTACTCCTATTTACATCCGGCTTTGGATGAAGTGGTCGACTCGCAGCATGTCGTCGTCGGTTGCTGTACCAATCTGATTGAGTTTTGCAATGCGGCAGGGCTTGCAGACAAGATTCGCTGGTACGAAGCCCAGACCTTTCTGGAGCCTGCTACCTCGTCCCGGCCGGTGCGTTCCAGTGTTATCGCTCCGGGAATCCTACCTGCGCCACTACAGTACTCTGGCAGCTTCGCACAAGCCGCCATGTTGACTGTCTCCGACAAAATCTCCATTGCGCGCGGCATGCAGGAGTTTTTGCGCGGCTTTCCCGCGACGGACGAAGAGAGTGTCACAAGCTGGTACCGGCGCACTCGCCAGAGCTCGGGCGCAATTCGCCACTTCTGGGAGCCGATCATCCTCGCCACCCTGAACGACAGCGCTGAGAATAGCTCGCTGAAGTACGCCGGAAAGGTCTTCCACGAGCTTTTTCTGAAGAGTTCGGTCGGTGGTCGTCTCGGTATTCCAACTGTTCCGCTCACGGAGTTCTACGCGGCCGGAGCTGCAATGGTCGAGGCGAACGGGGGCACAGTTGAGCTGCGAAGCAGCGTCGAACAACTCACTCAGCGCGGCGACGGCCGTTGGGTCCTCCGCTGCGGCGAGTCGGAACGCATCGCGGACGACGTTGTCCTTGCGCTACCATTTGAGCAAAGCCAAAAGCTAATCTCTGGCATGAGTTTGTTGGATGCCGCAGGCGAGCAGGTCCGGTCGGAATTGACCGAAAAAATGACTCACTTCCAGCACTCTCCGTTCATCTCGATTCTGCTCTGGTACGACCGGCAGATCACGGACCTGGACCACGCCTGGCTCCTCGATTCCACCATCCAGTGGTTTTTCCATAAGTCTCGGATTCGTGGCTATGCCCCCGAGCAGGGGAGTTACGTGGAACTCGTCATTGCCGGATCGAAGACCGAGCTCCCGCTGAGCCGCGCTGAAATTCTGGAGCTGGCTCTCGCGGAGTTGAAGCGTTTCTTCCCAGAAGCTGGGAGGGCGAGGCTTTTGAAGAGTGGAATCCTGAAGGAGGCTCGAGCCACTTTCTCTGTGACACCGGATCTGGATCGCTATCGACCCGACCAGCAGACTGGCTTACCGGGCCTGTATCTTGCTGGCGACTGGACACAAACCGAGTGGCCCGCGACGATGGAAGGGGCCGCACGGAGTGGCCGTTTGGCCGCGGGATCAATCCTTGGAGGTCGTCAGAGGTTTATGGCGGTCGAATTACCTGCCAGCGGTTTGATGCCGTGGATTGAGCGATCGGAATAATTTGACGGACTTGAAACGACGAAAAAAAAATAAGTTTCACGCCCCCGCAACTTATCTGTTGTGAATAGGTTGAACGGTTCATGTAGTGTGTATGGATAGCTCATGGCGTTCACCCGGGATACCTCTTGGGTGAACGACCGCCCACTCGGAGGTCTCTGTGGCCTGTATTTTTGTTTCAATTCGCCCGCGTCTCCTGGCCGCAACCGTGGCCAGCCTGCTGCTCGTCGCTGG
The DNA here is from genome assembly GCA_043783075.1 of Rhodanobacteraceae bacterium. Classification (GTDB taxonomy): domain Bacteria; phylum Acidobacteriota; class Terriglobia; order Terriglobales; family Acidobacteriaceae; genus Edaphobacter. Next base: position 303 of record JAYVZU010000356.1, on the reverse strand, counting down.
CTGCTCGTCGGGAACCTTTTCGTCGACCTCCGGCGGAACCGGTGCAGTCACAGTCACGGTATCGGGTTCGGCGAGTACGCGCCTCGGCTCTACCTCCCAGTTCACGGCGACTGTCGCTAACTCCACCAGCCAAAGCGTCACCTGGAAGATCAACGGAATTACGGGCGGATCTACAGCAACCGGCTCTATCTCTACGGCCGGACTGTATACGGCGCCAACCGCTATCCCCTCCCAGAATCCAGTTACAGTGTCAGCCGACAGCGTTGCTTCCCCCACTATCTCTGGCTCGCTGACGGAATCGAT
>JAYVZU010000355.1:0-4531 GCA_043783075.1 Rhodanobacteraceae bacterium | reverse complement strand
TGCTGGTCACGCTGTACGAGGCCACCCTACTATTCCCCACACCCGATACCAGCCGCGCCACATACAAAAACGCACCGGTCGCATCGAACGTCAGCGCGTTGTCGCTGCTATTCGTACCGGTCGCCGCAAACTGAAGCGCCTGCCCTGAACCCAGCGTTCCCGTGCTGGTCGTAAACGGATACACCACATCCCCGCTGGTCCCCAGTGCCACCCCAAGAAATTTCCCGGTCGGCGCAAACCGTACCGCCTGCGCCACGCTCGGATTCCCGGCCATCACCACCGGAAAAGCCGTCGCGGTTCCATTCAACGTCAAAGCCCCCGTCGCCGTATTGATCGAGTAAATATTGATCGAACGATTGACCGAGTCCAGCCCCGCCAGCCACTTCCCATCCGGCGAAGTATCCAGCGAAACAAAGTCACCCGTACTGCTCAAATTCCCAGTCGTCACTGCCGTCAATGCTCCGGTCGACCCAATCGAGAAGCATCCAATCCCACCCTGCCCGCCCACATACACGTAGGTATTCGGCCGAGTCACCGCCACCGAACTCGCACTCGCAGAGGCCAGCACCGAGGCCAGCGAAATCGGCGAACCTGAGATCGCCGTCAACGCCGAAGACCCAACCGAGAACTCACTCAAAGTATTCGTAGTCTGGTTCACGATGTACACATAGTTCCCGGTCGAAGTCGTCGTTGTAGTCGTCGTCGTGGTAGCGGCCGGAAAAAATCCCGCACACCCGGCCAGCAAACCCACCGCCAACGCTCCCAATAGCAACTTCGCTCGCATCATCCCTCGTCTCATCCGACTGGCCGGAACCTTACCGTTCGACGCGCCCACGAACAAAACGGCACCCACCAATCCTACCCCCTCGGACTTCATCCCCAAACAAAACGCAAAACTCAAAACACCGATCGAAACCGATTTGAACCACCATCAAGCCCGATAAATCCGTATCGCACTCCATCGCCGTTCAAATCGGTCTAAATCGGTGTTAAGCCTTCTCGTCCCAGCCCCAGCCCTACTTCACCGGCCCATCCGGGTGCAGATACTTCGCAAGATGCACATAAATATCGTGCCGCGACTCCTGCGCCATCGGGGTATCCATCCTGTTGAAGTAGTGCCCACCCGGCGCATTCTCATACACCTTGTAGTCGAACTTCTTCCCCTCGGCCTTCAGCGCCTGGATCAGATGTTCAACCTCCATGAAATTCACGTCCTCATCATTCGTATTCGTGTGGATCAGCAGCGGCGTGTCTAGTTCCTTCACATGGTTCACTGGCGACCGCTTCTTGTACTCCGCAATGTCGTCATGCACTGCCTCGCCAATCGCATAAGGAGCCGAATACAGGGTCCGGTACCCTTCCGTCTGATATCCCAACCGCAGAATTAGATCGCTCACCGGAACACCCGCATAGGCCACCGCGTAGTCGTGCGGATGCGCAAAGATGTTCATCAGCGTGATCATCCCGCCATGGCTCCAACCCACGATCCCCACCCGCTTCGCGTCCAGGAACTTGTACCGTTCGAGCGCCCACTTCATCCCCAGGTAGACGTCGTCGGTCTCAAGCCCGCCGTAGTCAAACTGCTCATACAGCCCACGACCATAGCCAGTGCTGCCACGGTAGTCAGTCGCGACGACAGTGTAGCCCTGCTCAACCAACTCGCGAACCAGATGCGCATCGATGCCCGTATCCAGGCTGGCGTGCACACCCTGATGGACAAACACCACCAAAGGCTGGGGCTTCGAGCGATCAAGCTTCTTCGGGATAAACGAATAGACGTGCAGCAGAATCGGGTTCGTCGCACCCGGCTCCTTCGGCTTGCGCGGATGCGCCTGCGCAGGACCGGTGTACTCGTTCTTATCGACATCCGCGATATCGCCCAGCCTCTGATACCAGAGCAGATCATCCATCTTCTTTTCCATCGTCTGCATCTGGAAGTTCGGCTCGCCGCCCGCGTCAGCTGCCGCCGGAGCCGAAGCCCGTCCAGCCGCTGCCGCCGGAGCCGGAGCCTGCGCCGAACCCATCGACCCAGCAACCATCAACGTGCCAAATGTCACGACGCCCACGAAAAAAGAAAACTTCTTCCCGCTGAATGCTTCCACCCACTGCATAGGAGCTCCCGACTGCATGAAATTGTCTGCTTGAAGTTTGAACTATAAATCATCCCCGCCCAAACGACGCCAGAGGCCATTCTGAACAACGAGAAGAATCTCAGTGTTTTGCCGTCGCCTTTGCCCTGAGCCCTCTACGGTTTTCCTTTGCCCTTGCCGTTGCCCGTTCCAAATCGGCCGTTCGGTGTAAATCGGTGTTAAGCCTCGCCGCCCTAATTCAACCGGTCCCGCCGCAAAATCCCATCCGAAACGCTCCGCAGCGGAGAGTCGTCCTCATCCTCCCGCCACTGCCGAATCTCCTCATCCTCGCCCAAATTCCAGCAGAGCAACACCTCGCGCCCATCCAGAAGATACGGAAACTCCAGCCGCCCCTCCTCCAGGCCCCCCACCCGTGCCCCGATCTCCTCGATCTCTTCGATCGTCGATTTCGCCTCCTGCACCGCCTTCTCCCGCTCCGCCCGGCGCTTGGCGGCGGCGGCTACATCCACGTGCATCCCACCAGACAGAAATATCCTCTGGCTAAGCTCCTGCATCTCAGCTTCAAACCGCCCCCCGCGCAGCGCAGCCTCGCGAGCCCGCCGCAACAACGCACCCAACACCGGCAACAACGTCCGAGCTTCGTCCAACGTAAAAGTCTTCGCCAATCCACCACCCCCACCCCAACGTTACATCTCACAGAGCCACACTGACCACTACTCACTACCAACTACGCACTACCCACTGCCCTTTGCCGTATCATGGTCCCAGAACATGCCCAGCTTTCAAGACAGTGCCGTCATCTTCTTCATCGCCCTGCTCCTCTTCGGTCCGAAGAAGCTACCCGAGCTCGCCCGCTACGTCGGCAAGCTTATGAACGAGTTCCGTCGCGCCTCCTCCGAGTTCCGCATGCAGATGGACGACGAGTTCCGCCAGATCGAGCAAGCCGAACACCAGAAGAAGATTGCAGCCATGGAAGCCGCCGCGCCCGTCGCGCCACAAATCTCGCAATCCATCACACCCCACGTCGAGTTCGACCCCGACCAGCCGTACATCCCGCCCATAGCGCCGGAAGATATCGCAGCCGAAGCTCAAAACACCTCCGACGCCTCACCGGCCATACATTCGGGTGCCCCATCTCAATCTGCTTCATCGATTGATGTGGGGTCCAACGAGATCGCCTCCGAACCCCTCCCCATCGCCTCCAGCGGCGATCTCCACCTCATGCCCCCGGAGACCGGCCTGCCCGTCGGACGTTCCAACTCCATCGGCGGCTTCTCCGACCCCGCGCCAACCCATCAAGACTCCCCCAGCGAGACCCCGACCCATGGCTGACGATCCAATCGACCGCGTTCGCGCTGCCGTCACAGACCGCGCCGAACTACCCGGCATGTCCCTCATGGAGCACCTCGACGAGCTCCGCAAGCGCCTCATCGCGGCCGTACTCTGGCTGCTCGGCGGAGTCGGCGTCGCGTCCATCTTCCACGAGCGTCTGCTCAACTACATCCAAAAGCCGCTCTTCGACTCCGGCCTCAAGATGACGCAGACCCACCCCACCGACGCCATCGAGTTCCTCATCAAGACCTCTATGGTCGCCGGCGCCATCGTCGCCAGCCCCTTTATCCTCTATCAGCTCTGGCTCTTCATCTCGCCCGGCATGTACGCCCACGAGAAGAAATACGTCTTCCCATTCATGGGAACCACCGTCGGCCTCTTCCTCGGCGGAGCCTGGTTTGGCTACCGCTGGGTCCTCCCGGACGCCATCCGAGTCCTCGTCCTGCAATTCGGCAAAGATTTCAACCACATGATCACGATCGATGACTACACCGGCTTCTTCCTCGCCGTCATCCTCGGTCTCGGGGTCTGCTTCGAGCTCCCCATCCTAATGTTCTTCCTCGCCCTCTTCGGCATCGTAGACCACAAGTTCTTCATGAAGCAGTGGCGCTACGCGATCCTCATCATCTTCCTCATCGCCGCCCTCATCTGCCCGCTGCCAGACCCCATCGGCATGTTCCTCTTTGCCAGCCCCATGCTCCTGCTCTACGTCGTCGGAGTCTTCGCTGCATACTTCGTCCACCCCAGCCGCCGCAAAGCCAAGGAGCCCACCGCCGCATGACGCACAAAACAAAAACCGAGGTCATTCTGAGCAGAGCGAAGAATCTCAGTATTTCGCCCTCGCCCCACCTCCGCGACCTCTGCGCAACCTCCGCAACCTTTGCGTTCTTCCTTTGCCTCTCCCTCGCCCTACCCCAGAACCTCCACGCCCAGAAATCCAACGGCAGAGTCCCCGGCGCCACCACCTACAACCTCACCAAAGAGCTCCTCGCCGCCGCCCCCAAGCGTTTCTACGGCTCGCCGGGCCACGCCGCCGCAGAGAAGTTCATCACTGCCCACTTCGCTCCCGAAGAAAGAGATCACCGCCTCGAGATCGACAGCTTCACCGC
>JAYVZU010000354.1:0-13571 GCA_043783075.1 Rhodanobacteraceae bacterium | reverse complement strand
CGAGGCCGTCGGTTTCTACGGGCAGGTAGGTGACCTCGTAGCCCATCTTTTCGAGCTTCTTGCAGGTGTCGAGGACGGCCTTGTGCTCGGTGACCTGGGTGATGATGTGGTTGCCCTTTTCCTTGTACATCTCGGCGATACCCTTGATGGCGAGGTTGTTGGACTCGGTGGCTCCGGAGGTGAAGATGATCTCCTTGGCGGTGCAGCCGATGAGCTTGGCGATCTGCTCGCGGGCAAGGTCGACGGCCTGCTCGGCCTCCCAGCCAAACTGGTGGTTGCGGCTGGCGGCGTTGCCGAAGATCTTGCCGAAGTAGGGGAGCATGGCTTCGAGGACGCGCGGATCCATGGGTGTGGTGGCGTGGTTGTCCATGTAGATGGGCAGGTGGACGCCCTCGGGGAGGGTCTCGTTGGAGTTGCTGATGACGAGGCCGTTGTGGGCCATGGTGCTAGTGGATTCCATTTCGTTTGCGGTCTGATCGGTCATGGTGTTGAGGCTCCTGATGTGGTGGATCTGATGTCTGGTGGCTCCGGGTTGCGTGGAGCGGTTGGATTCCCTCGGCGGCTAAAGCCGGATACCGCTTTGGTTGTTGCGGCGGGACTGAAGTCCCGCCCTTTCAAAACTCCTGGGTCAAAGTCGACCCTCGAAAAACTACTGGGCGATGCTGATTAGGCCGCCGCCTACTGAGGCGGTAGGGTGTTCGGCGTCGGCGGCTTCGGCCAGGTCGGAGATGCGGATGCCGCTTAGCAGGTCTTTGATCGAGTCGTTGACCTTGCGTAGTGGTTCTTTGATGGTGCAATGGCCGGCTAAGTCGCAAGTTCCGTGAATTGTGATGCAGCTGGTGATAAAAAGTGGGCCGTCGATGGCGCGAATGACTTCGAACGCCGAGATTTCGGCAGCCGAGCGGGCTAACGCATAACCACCGTTGGTTCCGGCGTGGGAGACGAGCAGGCCAGCGCGGGCGAGGGTCTGGAGGATCTTGGCGAGGAGCTGCGGCGGAATATGATAGGCGCCGGCGATGTCTTTGGCGGAGGCCGGCGCGGGGGTTGGACCGGCCGATTTCTCGGCCAGGAACTTGAGGGCCATGAGGCCGTAGTCGGCTTTTTTGGTGAGTCTGAGCATAGCGCGCCGCCGTGACGGGGGTCGGGGTGGAACTCCGACCGAACCGGTCCTAGATAGTGTACGGCTGGTAGCAGTTCGGATGCAAGAAGAAGACGAAGGGCGACCGCGGATTAACGCGGATGAACGCATATTAATAACGGGCAACGGCTACTACGGTGTTGGGACAGTAAGACAACTACGGAGATTCTGGCTTCGCCAGGATGACGGCACTTCTCTTTTTGGCTTGGTTCTTTGTGACTTGGTTGTATTTGGCTTGATCCGCGTTAATCCGCGGTCGGCTTGCTTTGTGGCGTGTGGGTGGAGATGCGGCGGACTACGATCCAGGCGTATTGGGCGGCGGAGATGGGGGCCAGGATGGCGATGGCCTTGAGGAGGATCGAGACGACGTCGGTGAGGTGGGGGATGGGGAAGACGTGTGCGCCCATCAGGCAGCCTACGGCGATGATCTGGATGAAGGTGTTGACCTTGCCGAGGAATGAGGGGCGGAAGTCACGCAGGGCGTGAGTGGCGAAGAGGAGCGTGGCGATGAGGAGGATGCCGAAGTCGCGGCTGAAGACGAGGACGGTGACGTAGCGGGGGATGTCTCCGATGATGGTGAGGGTGATGAAGAGGGTGGAGAGGAGGAGCTTGTCGGCGATGGGGTCGAGGTAGAGGCCTAGGGTGGTTTGCTGGTGGAACTTGCGGGCGATGAGGCCGTCGAAGCCGTCGGAGACGCCGGCGAACATCATGAGGCCGAAGGCGGCGTTCCAGTGGTTGTCGAGGATGGCGATGACGAGGAAGGGCAGGGAAAAGAGGCGCAGCAGCGTGAGCAGGTTGGGCGCGGCGCGGAGTTGGGTGAAGAAGGACATAAGGACAGTGAGTAGTTGGTAGTTGGTAGTAAAAGCACTCAGACTGATGCTATCTCACTGAGATGTGATGTGGTTAGCGATGCTGAGGATGGCGGCGGCGCTGCGTTCTACGTCGGCTTGGGTTGTGGCCCAGTTGGAGACGCTGATTCGCATGGCGGCGCGGTTGTGCCACTGAGTTCCGCCGCACCAGCAGGTGCCGTCGGATTGGACGGCGGCGATGACCTGGCGGGTCTGGTCGTCGGTGCCGAAGGAGACGAGGACCTGGTTTAGGTCGACGTCGTTGAGGATGGCGTAGCCTGCGTTGCAGATGATTTCGGCGAAGAGTTTGGCTTGAGCGCAGTTGCGATCTATGAGGTCGGCTAGACCTTCTCGACCTAAAGAGTGGATGGCGGCCCAAATCTCTACTCCGCGGGACCGGCGGGAACATTCGGGGGTGAAGTGCCAGGGTTCGCGGCCACCGTCTTCGGCAAGGTAGGCGGCGTGGAGGCTCATGGCGGCGTGGAGGTGGGCGGGATCGCGGACGACGCAGAGGCCGGAGTCGTAGGGGACGTTGAGCCATTTGTGGCAGTCGATGGCCCAGGAGTCGGCGGCTTGCGCGCCTGAGAGGAGCGGGGCGTATTGAGGGGAGACCGCGGCCCAGATGCCGAAGGCTCCGTCGACGTGGACCCAGGCACCGGCGGCGTGGGCCTTGGCGACAATCTCTTCGCAGGGGTCGAAGGCACCGGAGTTTACGTTGCCGGCTTGGAGACAGACTATGGTGAGGGCGTCGAGTGGCGGGAGGGCGTCGGGGCGGATGCGGCCCTGGTCGTCGACAGGGACGCGGGTGACGCGGGTGCGGCCGAGACCGAGGATGGAGAGGGCTTTCAACAGCGAGACGTGGACCTCGTCGCCGACGATGACGTGGAGGTTGGGTGCTCCGAAGAGGCCGTCCTGCTCGACGTTCCAGCCGGCGCGGGAGAGGAGCGTGGTGCGTGCGGCGGCGAGGCCGCATAAGTTGGCCATGGTGGTTCCGGTGACGAAGCCGCCGCCAGAGCCGGTGGGGAGGCCGAGGAGTTCGACGACCCATTGCAGGGCGATTTCTTCGAGCTTGGCGGAGGTGGGGGAGGAGATCTGGAGGGCGGCGTTCTGGTCCCACGCGGCGGCGAGCCAGTTGGCGGCGAGGGCGGCGGGGAGCGAGCCTCCGACGACGAAGCCGAAGAAGCGCGGGCCGGCGGAGACGACGGTGGCTGGGGAGCCAATTTCGTCAAGCAGGCCAAGGGTTTGGGCCGGGTCAGACGGGGATTGGGGGAGCGGACCGCCAAGTTGGGAGAGGCGGGCGATGTCTTTGGGGCGCGGGGCTACGTGGCGTTCGGCGGCGTTGGTGAGGTAGCGGGAGGCGCGGTCGGCGGTTTCGGCGAGCAGGGGCTTTAGGGAGTCGGACATGGCTTTGGATTGATCTTGTCACGGATTTCTGGGTGTGGGGTGGGGAAAATCGTTCAGGCGGCTTGCCGTGGCAAGGGGTTCGCGATACACTAAAACGACGCACGAAGGCGCGTAGCTCAGTTGGTTAGAGCGCTACCTTGACACGGTAGAGGTCAGGAGTTCGAGTCTCCTCGTGCCTACCACTTCCGCACTCATCTGGATGGCTTGGTATTAGTTGGCCGGCTGTCGGTGATGGGAAGTTGGTTGCGTAAGAAATTTCTTCAGGATAATGGAGCACCAGGAACATGGCAGCCAAATGTGATCTCTGCGGCAAAGGTCCGCAGTTCGGCAACAACGTCTCGCACGCGAACAACAAGACCCGCCGTCGCTGGAATGTGAATTTGCAGCCGGTGAAGGCAAAGGTTGAAGGCAGCCAGAACTCGAAGCGCATGAGCGTTTGCACGAGCTGCATCAAGACCGGCCGCATCGTCAAGAGCTAGTTTTCGCTTAGAAAAGACAAAGCTTAACATCGATTTACACCGAAAAATGGATAAGAACGGATCGAACTGATCCGTGGTCATCCCTGTTTCGGTGTAAATCGATGTTAGGTCTTTTTGTTTTTCTACTTCTTTTCGAAGGCTAGTGAGGCGGAGTTGATGCAGAAGCGCTCGCCGGAGGGTTTGGGGCCGTCGGGGAAGACGTGGCCGAGGTGTGCGCCGCAGTTGGCGCAGGTCGCTTCGACGCGCTTCATGCCGTAGGTGCGGTCTTCGTGGAGTTCGACGGCTTCGAGGGAGGCGGGGGACCAGAAACTGGGCCAGCCGGAGCCGGATTCGAACTTGGTGTCGGAGGCGAAGAGCGGGGCGTTGCAGGCTCCGCAAAGGTACATTCCGGTCTCATGGTTGTCGACGAGGGCTCCGGTGAAGGCGCGCTCGGTGCCTTTTTCAAACATGACGTGGAATTGCTCGGGGGTGAGCTCTTGCTTCCACTCTTCTTTGGATTTTTCGATCTTTGGCATGGTGGCTCCTGCTCGTTAGATGTGCTGCGGAGAGAAAAGGCTTAACACCGATTTAAAACGATTTGAAAGACGATTTTAAGGGCTAGGTGTTTTTGTTTAAGGCAAAGACTTTGGTTTTGATCGCATTGCAGATCGGTCGAATCGGTGTTAAGGATTTAAGACTTTTTGGCGATGACTTCGATTTCTACGAGGGCTCCTTTGGGGAGTCCGGCTACCTGGACGGTGGAGCGGGCGGGTGGGGCGGTACCTTCGGGGGCTAGATAGGCTGCGTAGATGGCGTTCATGGCGGCGAAGTCCGACATGGATTGCAGGAAGACGGTGGTCTTGATGACGTCGGCGAAGGTGAAGCCGGCTTCGGTGAGGATGGCTTTGAGGTTTGCGAAGACGAGCGTGGTCTGCTCGGTGATGGTGCCGGCGATGAAGTCGTTGGTGGCGGGGTCGATGGAGACCTGGCCGGAGGTGTAGAGGGTGTCCGCGGTGAGGATGGCCTGGGAGTAAGGGCCGATGGCGGCGGGGGCTTTGGGGGTGGAGATTACGGTCTTGGGCATGGAGAGATTGTAAGGCGTGGCGGGGTGGAGTGTTACTTTCCCACTCATCGCAAAGTGCGCGATGAATGGGGCACCCGGAGATTATTCAACCCCACCTCAAACGATGATGCTGTTTGAGATGGGGCACCCTTTGGTTTTAACCGGCGCGGTAGAGGGTGTAGCGCTCTTCGGTGGTGCCGTGGCGGTCGGCGGCGGCGTCTTCGGGGGAGAGGGGGATGTTGTAGTCCCAGACTTGTTTGAGGAAGGGGAAGGTAGCCATGACTTTTTCGTAGCGGCAGTTGGCGTAGAGCAGGTAGGTGGGGTGGGGGGAGTTTTGACGCTGGTTTTGGAGGTTGGCGAGGACGCGGCGCAGAACAGGCTTCAGGAACGGGTGGTAGAAGTAGACGACGAGGGGGGTGTCGGGGAAGGTGACGGTGGCGGCGTCGTGTTGCTGGATCGCGATGCGGGGTTCGGCTTTGCAGTTTTCAGCGGCTACGAGGCAGAGGTCGGCGGAGAGTTCGACGCCTAGGATTTGGGCGAAGGGGAACTGGGCGGCGACGAGGAGGGCTCGGCCCTTGCCGCAGCCGAGATCTACAAAGGCGAAGCCAGTGGCGGCTTCGGGGAGCAGACTCAGCGCGTGGGTGAGGCTTGAGGGCGAGATGCCGTAGTAGGCGGTGTTGTAGAGGTCGGAGGGGGTGTTGGCGCCTAGTTGTTCGCCGGGGATGTGGCCGCTGGTGTCGACGTGGTGGGCCAGGTCGAAGGGGTGGGGGGTGTCGGACTCGTGGAAAGCTGGCGCGGCATCGGGTTCGGTGCGGCGGGTGAGCTTGCCGAGGGCGCGTTTGGCGAGGCCGAGCGCGCCGTGGTTGTCGACTGCGTGGAGGAGTTTGCGGTAGAGGCTCATTTAGAACTCACCTCGGAAACTGTGGATCTGGCGGCGGTCGCGTTTGGACGGTTTGCCCTGGCGGAAGGTTTCGGATTGGGGGTTGAGTTTGCGCTCGGCTTCTCTCTCGGCTGCGAGTTTCAAACGTAAGATGCGGCTGTCGTCGGTCTCGGCGTAGAGGGTGGCGGCGATGGCGGCGGAGGCGCGGTTTTCTTCGAGGGAGAGGATGTGGACGTCGAACTCGCCGGCCTCGTTGCGGATGTGGACGAGGTCGTTGAGCTTGAGGTTGCGGGAGGGTTTGGCGGGCTGGCCGTTGCAGGAGATTCGGCCGGCGTCGCAGGCGTCTGCGGCGAGGGCGCGGGTTTTGAAGAAGCGAGCGGCCCAGAGCCACTTGTCGATACGGGTGCCGGTCATAGATAGATTTTAGTGGGTAGTGAGTAATGGATAGTGGGTAGTTTCGGGCTGATTTGCGAGAATGTGAGCGGGGGATTTGTTTTGTTGAAGAGGATCAAGATTAAGAGCACTACGGCTACGACTACGCCTGGGTTTATGACTTCTAATGGGCAGATGGTAGTTCGGGATACGGGGTTTGGGTCGGAGACGTTTCCGGGGCAGCGGGTGTATCAGTTGCGGTGTGGGAAGTGCGGGAATGAGTATGGGTCGAATGGGACGGATGTGTTTAGGCGGCTGTGTCCGAAGTGCCAGGGTGGGGCTGCGGGGGAGAAGCTAAGGGAGCGTGGGCCGGGGCTGTTTGGGTGATGGGTGTTCGTTGACGCACGCTCGTTGACCCCGTCTCAAACGATGGTGCTGTTTGAGACGGGGCACCCGGAAAGTTGGGGCGAATAGTTATAGGGTTGAGCCTTTTTCCTTGGTTGTGACGTCTAACGAATGTGGTATTCTGTGATTCGCTGGGGACGTGCGCCTTTGAATGCCCGACTTTGCCTCTGGATATGATTCCAGGCATAAAGTCATAACGGGCTGGCCAAGCGGTACATACCGCATCTGGTCCTTTAGCTATCTGGAACAACCAAGGGGAGAGCTTTATCTGGATTCGTGTCCGGATGGGCTGATTGCCGCGCAGACGGCGTCCCGCATCTGAAATTTCTCGCAGGAGTGCGCACAAACGTGGCTGAAGATCTGGATAAATACGAAGACGACATAGTAGAGGTTGGCAAGGAAAAGGGTTACCTCACTTTTGGCGAGGTCAATGACCTGCTGCCCGGCGATATCACGTCGCCCGATGACCTGGATGACCTGCTGACGACGATCAACACGCAGGGTATTGAGCTGGGTGGCGATGAGCGCCGTGATCGCGACAAGTACGAGCCCGAAGCCGGCGAAGAGTCGGAAGATGTTGAGCTGGATCTATCTCCGGGAACGCTGGAGAAGACGAACGACCCGGTGCGCATGTATCTGCGCGAGATGGGTACGGTCCCGCTCCTCACCCGTGAGGGTGAGGTAGAGATTGCCAAGCGGATTGAGCGTGGGCAGATTCGCGTGATGAAGGCGATCTCGCGTTCGCCGATTGTGATTCGCGAGATTGTGGCTTTGGGCGAGGACCTTCGCCGCGGCGTCCGCAATATCAAGGAAGTGGTGACGTTCGACGAAGAAGAGCTGACGGAAGAGATTCTGCAGGCTCGGGTTCGGGCGACGGTTGGCCGGATCGAAGTGATCCTGAAGCACCAGAAGAAGATTGCCGGTCACGAAGAGAAGCTTGAGGCGACGACGGCGAAGGACTCGAAGGCGAAGATCAGGGAACAGCGCAAGCTTCGGTGGCTGATTGGCCGCGAGCATGTGTATGTGAACCGGGTTGTGCGCGAGCTGAAGTACACAAACGGCGAGAAGAAGCGGCTGCTGGATAAAGTCAACAAGACTGTCGACGCGATGCGGACGTTGGAGCGCCAGATCAAGTCGCTGGACGTGAAGTTTGAGGCGTCGAAGTCGGAAGAGCTGAAGAAGGAGTACAAGCGGCAACAGAAGAACTGCCGCCTGGACCTGGAACGGGTTGAAGCGGATGCTGGCATTACGATCGCCGACCTGAAGCGGACGCAGCGCGAGATGGTGCAGGGCGACATGGACGCGGAGAAGGCGAAGCGCGAGCTGATTGAAGCCAACCTGCGACTCGTTGTTTCGATTGCGAAGAAGTATACGAACCGCGGATTGCAGTTCCTCGACCTGATTCAGGAGGGCAACATCGGCCTGATGAAGGCGGTGGACAAGTTCGAGTATCGTCGCGGATATAAGTTCTCGACGTACGCGACGTGGTGGATTCGTCAGGCGATTACGCGTGCGATTGCGGACCAGGCTAGAACGATTCGTATTCCGGTACACATGATCGAGACGATCAACAAGCTGATCCGGACATCGCGTCAGCTGGTGCAGGAGTTGGGTCGCGAGGCTTCTTCGGAAGAGATTGCTCGGCGTATGGATATTCCAGTCGCCAAGGTTCGTAAAGTCCTGAAGATTGCACAGGAACCGATCTCGCTGGAGACTCCGATTGGAGAAGAGGAAGACTCGCATCTTGGCGACTTCATCGAGGATCGGATGGCGGTTTCGCCGGCGGATGCGGTGATTTCGGTCAACCTGAAGGAGTACACATCGCAGGTTCTGCGCACGCTGACCCCGCGGGAAGAGCGCGTGATCAAGATGCGGTTCGGACTTGAAGACGGCTCGGAGCACACGCTGGAGGAGGTCGGGCAGAGTTTCCAGGTGACGCGCGAACGGATTCGTCAGATCGAGGCTAAGGCTTTGCGGAAATTGCGTCATCCTAGCCGCAGCCGGAAGTTGAAGGCGTTTGTGGATGGGGTTAAGGACAGCTAAGAGTAGTTGGTAGTGGGTAGTAATGACGCGGCGGCCCTTTGGGGCTGCCGCGTTTTCTTTCGGGTGGGGCGAGGATGGGGTGCCAGGTTTGGGGGTATGCTTGCGGGGTGGAAGGCTTCGTGGAATTGAGGGTTCCTTGAAGTGTTGGGGCGGGTCCCACTCATCCCGATAAGGCTGGGATGAATGGGGCACAGAGTTGTGTTCGTTCAAGCCCACCTCAATCGATGGTGCTGATTGAGATGGGGCACCCGGAGTGTTGGGGCGGGCACAGAGTTGTAGGATCGAGGACTTGCAGCGGGGTGGCGAGGAGTTTGGCGATGAAGGTTGGGGCTAATAGTTTTCTGTGGGTTGAGACGCTGACGTCGAATGATTTCGGCATTCTCGATAAGCTGGTTGCCGGGGGGTTGGACGGGCTTGAGATTGGGCTGTTGGATCCGGCAACGTTGCCAGCCAGGGAGTTGCGGTCGGCGCTGGACGAGCGTGGGCTGGCCTGTACGATGTGCTGCGTTATTCCGGGGAATGCGAGCCTGATTTCATCGGATGCGGCGGAACGCGAGCGGGGGCGACGGCATGTCGAACGGTGTGTTGAGGCTACGGCAAGCGTGGGTGCGACGATGTTGTGTGGTCCGCTGTATTCGCCGGTCGGGCAGTTTTCAGGGGTTCGTCGTACGTCCGATGAGTGGGAGCGCGGGGTGGAGAGTTGGCGGATGCTCGCGCCGTTTGCGGCGACGTGCGGTGTTGAGATCGCGATTGAACCGCTGAATCGGTACGAGACTTACTTTCTGAACACGGTGGCAGATGCGATGGCGTTTTGCGACGAGATTGACCACCCTGCATGCGGAGTTATGGTCGATACGTATCACGCGAACATGGAAGAGAAGAGTATTGCTGCGGCGATCCATACGACTGCTCGTCGACTGAAGCATGTGCATTCTTCGGAGAGCGATCGCGGGGTTCCGGGATCGGGTGGGGTGCACTGGGCGGAGTTCTTCGGGGCGATCGAGGCGGTGCGGTACGACCGGTGGCTTACGATCGAGGGCTTCGGATTCAGTTTGGGTGCGTTGTCGGCGGCGGCGTCGATCTGGCGGGATTTGGCCGTGTCGTCGGACGATATTGCAGTTCAGGGGGCGTTTTTTTTGCGAGGGCAGTTGGGTGGGAAGGGCGAGGCATAGGTTTACTTCCCCACCTCAATCGATGGTGCCGATTGAGATGGGGCACCCGGAGGTTTGGGAGGTGGGTGGGGGAACGTTTGGGGTTGGGTTTGCGTATGGTGTTACTGAGGAGATTGATCCAATGGCAACTTATGCGTCGCCGATGTCACCGGAATTTGTCTATATGCAGGGTCTTACGGAACAGCAGCAGATGCTGTTTATGGCGCAGTACAGTATGGTTCGGAAGGATGTGACGGCGGCGATTCTGCTGGCGTTTTTTCTGGGGAGTTTTGGAGCACACCGGTTTTATATGGGCGAGACCGGGATGGGAATTTTGTACATCTGCTTCTGCTGGACTTTCGTCCCGCACATTATTGCGTTGATCGAATGCTTCTTTCTGCCGGAGCGCGTGCGCCAGTACAACGCGCTGCATGCGATGGCGATTGCAAACCAGATTCGTGGGTATGCGGTGTGACGCGTGACGGGGGCCAAGTGTGATGGCTGGGGCGTATTATGGTTCGCGAAACCTCGACTGCCGATAAGGCAACCGCAAGAGCAAGTGCGGTAACGGGGATTAGAGGGATAAGAGCGGGATGACTTGGATGAAGATGGTTCAAATGGATTTAGTTCGTACTTTGGTTGTGATGACTTGTGGGACTGTGATGGCGGCGGGGCAGGGAACAGGTCTGCTGGCGGTAGCGAATCAGAAGGAACACTCGGTTGAGATCGTGGATGTGGCTACGCGGAAGATTGCGTGGACGGTTTCTGTGGGCGTGAATGGGCATGAGCTGGCGTCGTCGCCGGACGGCAAGACGATTTATGTGCCGATCTACGGCGATGCAGGGGTTGGGCGCGCGGGGACGGATGGATCGACGATCGATGTGGTGGATGTGGCGTCGCATAAGGTGACGACGTGGGATCTGGGTCGTCCGCTGCGTCCGCATAAGCCGGTTCTTGGCGCGGATGGGATGTTGTATGTGACGGGTGAGCTGGCTCAGGCGATCCTGATTATTGATCCGAAGACGGGCAAGGTTGTGGGCGAGGTGCCGACCGGCGCGAAGGAATCGCACATTCTGGCGATGACGAAGGATGGCACGATGGGGTTTACGGCGAATGTCGGGCCTGGTTCAGTGAGCATTCTGAATATGAAGGGGAAGACGACGATTGCGGTGCTTCCGATCTCGAAGACGGTGCAGCGGATGTCGATCTCGAACGATGATAAGTGGGCGTTTACTTCTGACGAGAGCATGGCGCGGATCGCGGTGATCGACGTGCGGCAGAAGCGGGTGGCGCGGTGGCTCGATACCGGCGGCATCTCTTACGTGACGCAGCCGACGGCCGATGGCAAGTACCTGCTGGCGGCGGAGACGACGAAGGATGGCAAGGGCTTGCTGGAGGTAATCTCTATCTCGAAGTGGGAGGTGGTGAAGTCTTATCCGCTGGTCCCGCGGCAGAATGGCGGGTTCCTGATCCACGGCGACAAGATTTATCTTTCAGAGCCGCTGGCTGGGACGATCCAAGTGATTGACGCGAAGACTCTGAAGCTGGATGAGCCGATTGTGATGACGCTGGGTGTGGATGGTCTTAGCTGGACCCAGTAGATCGCTTAGAGCATGATTCTCGAGCTGGCAGCTTGTAGCTATGAGCTGACAGCTCGAAGAATTTAAGCGTGGCGGGTGTAGAGGAAGGGGCGCAGGGATTTGGTGCGCCAGAAGTAGGCCAGGATGATGATGCTGGCAAAGGCTGCGTAGGCGCACCAGAGCGACGTGAAGGCGTATCGCTTGACGGCCATGACGAAGAGCAGCGCGGCGAGGTTGGCGGCGCCGAAGAGCACCATCGGGCGCTCTTTCGAGAAGAAGAGCGAGCCAGTGGTGACGACGATATAGATTGCGGCCAGGGCGGTGATCTGGGTGCCGGGGTTGATGTAGACGATGCTGTTTCCCTGGACGCAGATGCTGGTTGGGAAGGCCATGAGCGCCCACAGCATATAGAGGCTGGTGATGCCTCCGGCGATGGTGAAGGGGACCATGCGGGCTCGGCTAGGGGTGTTGGGTTCGAAGAGCTGGATGCTGAGGGGCAGGAGGAATGGCAGCAGGCCCTGCGCGAAGAGCATGAAGGCGGTGCCCCAGTAGTGGGTGGCGGCGGGGGAGAGGTAGCCGTCGAGGCCGAGCCAGACGAAGCCCTCCATGAACTGGTGAACGGCAAATAAGGTGGGGAGGCCAGCGAAGAGGAGTTCGCGGCGGTGCTTAACCTTGGTAAGGGTGACGACGCCGATTCCGCCGAGCACTGCTGAACCTACAAAGTTTGCTGCGGCAGAGAAACACATGCGATCATCCTACTGCCTTGCGGCGGCCAGGACGTGCTGGTAGGCCCGGGTGTATCCGGCGATCATCTGGTCAACGGAGAAGCGGCGGACATTTTCAATTCCGGCCTGACGCATAGCTTCGAGGTTGGGCAGGGACTTGGCGATAATTTGCGCAGCGGCGGCGGGGTCTGCGGGATCGAAGTAGACGGCCGCGTCGCCGCCGAGTTCGGTCATGGGCTGGCGGTTGGTGGCGAAGACGGGGCAGCCGCAGGATTGCGCCTCGATGACCGGCCAGCCGAAGCCCTCTTGCAGCGACGGGAAGATAAACGCCAGAGCGAGAGAGTAGACGGCCTGCAGGTCTTCGTTGGAGAGGCCAGTGAGGCGGGTGACGCGGGATTCGAGGCCGGCCTGCTGGACGTAGGTCTGGACCTCGGGTTCGAGGGGGCCGCCGACGAACAGAAGACGGGATTCGGCGGGGGCGCTGAGTTTTTGCAGCTCGTCGAAGATTTTTACGAGGCCGATGCGGTTCTTGTACCAGGCGGCGGCTCCGACGTGGAGGAAGAAGGGGCTGCGGGCGTCGTAGCCGAGGGCGTCGAGGCGTTGGAGGGATTCGGCGCGCGGGGTTGGGGAGTAGGGGAAGCCGAGGCTGTTGTAGACGACGGTGCAGGTGTCGGGGGTGCGGCTGGTGACGCGGCGCATGTCTTCGCAGGAGATGGTCGAGACGCAGACGATGTACTGGATGGTGCGGAGGCCGTTGAGGATCATCTGCTGCAACTTTTTGCCGGTCTGGGAGACGATGTTTTCGGGGACTTCGCCCATGGCGCTCTTGATGGCGAGGACGTCGTGGCAGGTGGCGACGTTGGGGACGCGGGCAAGGTAGCGGGCGTACATGGCGTTTGAGTGGTCGCAGATGTGGACGACGTCGAAGGCCTTGAGGGCTCGCTTGAGGGTGAAGGGGAAGAGGACGAACTTGTCGATGTAGCCGAGCCACTTGCCGAGGCCGGCGGCTCCGCGCGACCCGGCGACGACGGACTTTGGCTGCAGGAGGGTGACTTGGTGGCCGCGGGCGGCGAGCTCCCGGTGCATCAGATCGCCGAAACGCAACATACTCTCCTGCTGGTCCGGGGGGTAGTTGCCGATGAGCAGAATTCGCATAGTGTGGAGTCCAGAGAGACAACTACGGAGATTCCGGCCTTGAGGTGGGTCTGGGGCTGGAATGGCGAAGGTTGAGGGAGTGGACTGCGAGCGATTTGTTGTGTGGCTTACGGACTGAGATTTTGCTCTATCTGGTGTTGATTCGCGTTGCTTTACTTTATCCCAGCCGGGAGAAGAAGGCGTAAGGGCAAATTGCGTGATGGTGTACAGCGAAGGACAACAGCAGATCCCTTCGGGATGACAAACAAAAGTACAAATGCGTCGTATAGCTATTGGATCGTTGGTCTAAGGGTAGCATTGAGCGTGGAAAAACCCGTCTATTGCACATAGAAACCCCCACCTCGTTCGA
>JAYVZU010000353.1:0-4535 GCA_043783075.1 Rhodanobacteraceae bacterium | reverse complement strand
CCCATCGACATCCACCCCACCTCAGCCAAAGCAAGAGGAGCGGCGATGCGGATCATAGCTGGGAGTTCGCGGCGAAAGGGTGTCATCGGGAGATGTCTCGGTTGATATAAATTCATCCACTACCGACGTCATTCTGGCGAAGCCAGAATCTCAGTAGTTGTCGTTACCAGAACACATTTCAATACGACCTAAACCGGGGTAATAATCCCTCCCACCGGCAACGAAGTCGGCAGTCCCCCCGGCCGCCGAAGCTTCATCGCCTCGGCCGTCATGTCCGTATACTTCAGCCCAGCCCCGGTGTTGAACAGCACTACCTTATCCGAAGTCTTCAACTCGCCCGAAGCAATCAACCGGTCATAAGCCGCCGTAGCCGCAGCACCTTCTGGCGAAAGAAATAGCCCTTCATTCTTCGCATAATCCAGAATGCTCGCCAGAATCTCTTCGTCCGTCGACGCAATCGCCTGTCCACCCGACTGCTGCAGAATGTCGAGAATAATCGCATCGCCATACGGCTTCGGAACCCGCAACCCAGCCGCAAACGTCGCCGCATTCGGGAAGAACTGGCTGACCGGCTCGTGCGCGTCATAAGCCGTAACAATCGGAGCGCAACCCGCAGCCTGCAGCGCATACATCTTCGGCCGCTTCGACCCCTTTTCGATCCAGCCCAGCTCCTCCATCTCGTCGAACGCTTTCCACATTCCGATCAGCCCAACGCCGCCACCGGTCGGGTAAAACACCGCATCCGGATACGTCCAGCCCAGCTGCTCCACCAGCTCATACCCCATGGTCTTCTTGCCCTCAACGCGGAACGGCTCCTTCAGCGTCGAGATATCAAACCAGACTTGTTCTGGCGGCAGATTCGCTGCTTTTTGGGCCTTGATCTCCTCCCCCACCATCCGCGCGCAATCCGAAATCAGCCCGTCGACCATATGCACATCCGCGCCGTAGATGATGCCCTCCAGGTAATTCGCAAACGGTACATCCTGCGGCATATAAAGGTGCGCAGTAATGCCCGCAGCCGCCGCATAAGCGGCCAAAGCGCCAGCCGCATTTCCAGCCGAAGGCACCGCCAGATGCTGCAGTCCATAGTGCTTCGCCATCGTCACAGCCATAGCCAACCCCCGAGCCTTGAAGCTGCCCGTCGGATTATTTCCCTCTTCCTTGATGAACAGTCCCGCATACCGTTTCGACTGGACCATCGGCGTCCAGCCCTCGCCCAGCGTCACCGGAACCACATCCGGCAGTACATCCTTATAGCGCCACATGCCCAGCGAAGCGGCAGATTCCGCCGCATACTTCGCCGGATTCTCGCGCTTGGCATTACGTTTCAACTCGTCCATGTCGTACCGGACGTACAGGCTCTCGGCGGTCGCCGGGTCTAGCGTCTGCGGGGTATCGGCGGAGATGCGGTTGTGGCTGCGAACGGATTCGAGGTAAGCAATCTTGGGCATTACTAGATGGTATCAACTCACACTCTCTCACCCTCACCACGGACGTCATTCTGGCGAAGTCAGAATCTCAGTAGTTGTCGTTCCAGCCCCAAACTCCATCAGCGCGACACACGGCACCCAATCTGGGATGATGGACTCATGCCCATCCGCATGATCGCGCTCGACCTCGACGGCACGCTCCTCGGCGGAGACGGCCGCGTCAGCCCCCGCAATCTCGCCGCGCTCATGGCCGCCGAAGAAGCCGGCATCCACGTCGCCATCGCCACCGGCCGCCGCCACTGCTATGCGCTGCACGTCCTGCGCGGTCTCGGCCTGCGCCCCGAGACCATCCTCGTCAGCTCCAACGGAGCCGTCGCCCGCAACTTCGACTCCACCCTCATCGAGCGGACTTTGATGGAGCACGCGACCGCCGGATGGCTCTGCGGCCACCTCGGCGAGTACCGCAACGCCCTCGTCGTCACCTTCGACCGAGTCCAGCCCGACGGCGAAGACTCTCGCGGCGCGCTCGTCGTCGAGGAGTTCGAAGACCTCCAGGGCTCCATCGCCCACTGGATGCGCAACAACGATCGCTACATCGCCCACGTCCGGCCCATCGAAGACTCGCTTAAACAAGACGCACCCATCCAGATGATGCTCTGCGGCACCGTCGAGCGAATGCGCCGCGCCGAGGCTCACATGGCCGCGCAGCACCAGATCGCCGGCGTCGGCACCCATAAACCCGGAGCCACCATCTCCCTCAACCGCACCGAGTACCCTGCCCGCGACCTCAGCATCGTCGACATCTTGCCCGCGGGATGTTCGAAGGGTTCCGCGCTCGTCCGCCTCGCGCAGGCCCGCGGCTTCGGAGCCGCACAGATCATGGCCATCGGCGACAACTGGAACGACCTCTCCATGCTCGAAGTCAGCGGCTACCCCGTCCTGATGGGCAACGCCCCCATCGACCTCCACGCCATGGCCCTCGACCGCAACTGGGTCACCACCAGCGACAATCTTGCCGATGGAGTAGCAGAGGCAATCTACGCCGCTCTGCCGGAACTGGAAGCCGTCACGACAAGCCAAAGTGACCACGGATAACGCGGAAAGGGTGCGGATAAGACCAAACGTCAACTTTCACTGCCGTCATTCTGGCAAAGCCAAAATCTCAGTATTTGTATTTGATTCCGCACAGCCTCAACCCGTAGCGCCGATCTAAATCCGTGCCTTTTCCCTGCAATCCGTGGTCGCTTTCGCCTCAAGCTCACCGATGGACCATCGCCGGGTCAAAGATAGGGTGGTACGCTTTTCCTGTTGACGATTCTAGCCAAATTCCGGCGCAACACCCTGCTGTCGGTTGCGATCCTCGCGGCCTGCACCCCGCTCGCCCGCGCCTTCGAGCACATCACCCTGGCCAACGGGTTCGAGCTCGACTGTGTCCGCCGCGAGGTCGTCGGCGACAAGATCCGCCTCTACTTCGGCACCTCCGGCGAAAACTTCATGGACGTAGCCCCCAAAGCCGTCGTCCGAGTTGAGCTGATGCCCGATCCCCCCAAGCTTGTCGAAGCCGTTCCCGCCAGAAAGCTCGAAGCCGTCATCGCCACCGCGCAGCCCACCGCCGCCGAACTAAAAGAAATCCTCGCCAAAGCCGGCACCCAGCACAACGTCGACGCCGACCTCCTGGCCTCCGTAGTCCACGCCGAGAGCGGCGGCCAGGCCCACGCAGTCTCCCGCGTCGGCGCACAGGGATTGATGCAGCTCATGCCAGCCACCGCGTCCACCCTCGGGGTCAAAAATTCTTTCGTAGCCAACGATAACGTCGAAGGCGGAACCAAGTACCTCGATCAACTCCTCACCCGCTACCACGACAACCTCGCCCTCGCCCTCGCCGCCTACAACGCCGGCCCCGGAGCCGTCGACCGCTACCACGGCGTTCCGCCCTACCGAGAGACCCGCGCCTACGTCGCCCGCGTCATCCGCGAGTTCAACCGCCGCAAGACGACGCTTCTGGCGCAAGCGAAATGAGTTTCAAGCGGGCCGTGCCGTGGCTGCTCTTCCTCGTAGTCGCAGCATTCGTCGGCTGGAAACTCCACACCTCGCACTTCGATTTCGCAGGCTTCGCACACAACCTCCGCGCCGTCGATCTCCGCCTCATCGCCCTCGCCATCCTCACTATCTACTCCAACAATCTGCTCCGAGCCATGCGCTGGGCCGTCTTCCTGCGTCCCGCTCTCAGGCAAGCCGGCAAGAGCCGTATTCACTGGTGGAATCTCGTCGGCCCCAACTTCATCGGCTTCACTGGCCTCGCCATCTTCGGCCGCATTGGCGAGCTCATTCGCCCGCTACTCGTAGCCCGCCGAACCGGCCGGTCGTTCCCCTCGCAGGTGGCCGTCGTAGCGGTCGAGCGCGTCTTCGACCTTGGAGCCTTCGCCCTCATCTTCTCCGTAAACCTGCTGCTGTCGCCCCAGTTGAAAGACCTGCCCTACCTACATAAAGCGGCCTACACCATCGCCGGACTCACCTTCGCCCTGCTCTTCTTCGTCGCGGCTGTCCGGCTCGCCGGAGCCGTGGTCGCCAGCATCTCTGGAACCCTTGTCGGCATCGTCTCAAAGCCCGCCGGAGCTACCGTCAAAGAGAAGATCCTGCACTTCCGCGACGGCCTCAACGTCATCGACAACCTGCCCGACTTCATCTTGGCCACCGCCCTCAGCATCGCGCTCTGGCTCACAATCGCTGCGGCCTACGTCCTCGTCCTCAGGTCCTTCCCCGCGCCCGTCAGCAACCTCCACATCTCGGAGATCATCGTCCTCATGGGCTTCAGCGTTGCAGGTTCCGTGCTGCCGATCCCCGGCGGCAGCGGAGCCTGGGCAGGGAACTCGTTCGCCCTCGCCCAGCTCTTCCATCTCCCCACAGAGCTCGCCGGAAGCGCCGGCCTGATGGTCTGGCTCGTCGGCTCCATGGCCGTCATCCCCGCCGGCCTGATCTTCGCCAAGATCGAAGGCATCTCCCTCTCTCAAGTCGCAAAACGCAGCGAAGCCGCCGAAACGTCGAACTGACGTCCCCAATTATTTGTTTGTCATCCCGCAGGGATATGCTTTTGTCGTTCTCTAT
>JAYVZU010000352.1:0-4547 GCA_043783075.1 Rhodanobacteraceae bacterium | reverse complement strand
TTCAAGACACCATTCCATACCCTATAGCAAATCGAGAAATGCTCTAACAGTTACGAGCTGCCCAAATAAAAGGGGCGAGGTGCAAGTTACTTGCACCTCGCCTTTTATCCCCTTCCACTACTTATCCTGAGCCTTCGGTGTAACAGTAGTCGTCGCGGCGAAGTTATATAACTCGTCGACAATTGACTTCTCCGCACCAGCCATACCATACACCTTGCCCGCGCCTTCAATCACCCAGAACTCGTTGGCTGCATGTGCGCGTCCACCGTATCCTGCGCTACCTCCGGCAATCGGCAGGCCGATCGGCGTCGTCCCCGGATCGCCCTGCTTCCCGTTGGTGAACAAATAACCCGGCCAGGCTCCGCCGCCCTGTGTATCGTCGGCATCCATGGTGTTCGTTTTGCTCAACGGCGGATTCCATGTGATGCCGAAGTGATCGAACATCCCCTCCACCGAGTGCGCCACATCCGTATCGAAGTCCATCGTCGACCACGGCTGATCGCCGATCAGTTTAATCTCAACGTCCTTATACCCCTGGCTATCTAGCCGCGCACGAATCTTCTTCAGAATCTCGCCGCTGTTCATATCCGGGACATACCGGATGCTGTGCTTCGATGTAATCCGATTTGGCAGAATCGCGCCCGAGCCGCCGGCATACATATTGCCCGCCCAGATACCATCCAGGTTGAACGCCGTTCCAAAGCTCGACTGCTTCAACACGGTATATGGATCGTCCGAGATAAACCTCGCAACGCCCGCATTATCTGCCATCTTCTTCAGATCAGTCTTAGCCGCCGCGTCATGCAACCGCTTATCGGCCTCCGGTGTGATCGCCTTCATGTTGTCCGTAAAGCCCGGGATCGTCGGCGTATTACCATCCTTGCCGATCAAGCTCGAAAGCATCAGAATGTGTCGCCATGCGGGGCTATCGACCGACCGCTTGAAGATGCCGTGAATATCCGACACCGTCGGCCCGCGACCCCACTTCGTGCCGCTCGTCGTCAGCTCGATGTACATCAGCCCTTCCGACGCGCCCGAAACCGAAGCCGCCCGCTGGCCATTCTGCCCACCAAACATCAGCATCGCGTCCGCCGGCTTCAGCAACTCCGGGTGCGTGGTGACGAACTTGTTCAAGCCCATCGACATGCGCTCTTCGTCGCCTTCCGCCACAATAATCAGGTTAACCGGCAGCTTGCCGTTTGCCGCCTTGATCGACATGAACGCGTTCAGCTGCGTCATCTCCGGCCCCTTGGAGTTGGTCGCGCCGCGTCCGATCAGCACCTTCTTGAACCCCGGGTCGAGACCCGCAGTCTTGCCATCCACCAACCCGCCAGCAAACGGTGGTGAGACCCAAAGCGTCGGCTGCGTCACCGGCATGGTGTCGTACATCCAGTAGATAAGCAGCGTCTTCGGCGCTCCCTCGTCGCACTTTGCGTAGACGACCGGGTCTCCCGGCTGCCCCCACTTCGTAATGCCGACGTCATAGATATGCGTCGTCTGGCAGCCGAGCTTGTCGAAGAACCCCTTCACCATCTCGGCCGACTCCTGCATCCCCTCGCCGCTGTTCGAGATGCTGGGCTGCTGAATCCAGTGCTGCAGGTTCTCGACATGCTCATCGATGTGCTTGTCGATGTAGTCGAATGCCTTCTTCTCCGCGTCCGGCATCTTGCTCGTATCGATCTTCGTGGTCTCATCCCCATATGGCCGAATTCCCAGCTTCGGGGTCGTGCTCGCGACCGGTTTAGCCTTTTCCTTCGTACAGCCGCTTAGTGTAACGGCGGCTACAAGACACGCTGCTAGGTACGCATTCCGCATATTCGCTCCGATGATTCGTAAACGTACAAAGAAATAGGTACTGTTTCGCCCAAAGCGTCAGTGCAGCAAAATACACCACAGCGGCGAGCGGACAGAAGAGAAGGAATCTGAATTGAGAGCTTGTGACAAGAGTGTACCCAATCGGCGCGACTTTGTGGAGTCGCCAGAGTAAGACGTATCACGTGGAGAGCGTCTTCAACGGCTAGCAGCCATGGCGACAGCCGTGGAGTCCCGCAACACAAGCTCCGGCACCAATACGATCGTCCGACTCTTCGCAGTTCCCGTAATACACCGGATCATCTCCGCCGCAGCCGTCTCACCCATCTTCCCCAGCGGCTGACGCACCGTCGTCAACGCAGGACGTGTAATCCGCGAATCGCGAATATCGTCGAACCCAACCACGGAGAGTTCCTCCGGAATACTCCACCCAGCACCGGTGAGGCGGTTAATAGCGCCAATCGCCGACATGTCGTTGAACGCCACCAAAGCGGTGAAAGACCCGCGCCGCGGCATCAATTGCTCCGCGCACCGGACCCCTTCCTCAATCGGCGAGAGCGCCAGCATATCCAGCCGCTCCAACTGCACCACCAGAGACGCGTCGATGCAGACTCCAAGCTTCTGCGCGGCAGACTGCGCGGCATTCCAACGATCTTCGCTATCCGCACTATCCTGGTGGCCACGAATAAATGCAAACCGGCGATGCCCCAGTTGATGTAGGTGAGTCATCGCAGCCAATATCCCGGCATGGTTGTCGACCACCAGCGTCGGACCAGACAGATCGTCATCGCGATGCCCAATATGCACCATCGGCAGACGAACATCCGGCACAAACGGCGAGTTAATCAGGATCAGCCCTTCTACGCTGCGCTCCGCGAACATCTGCGCAGTCCGCATCAGACGCTGCTCCGACCAGTGATGACTCGCCACGAAAAACTGGTAGTCGGTCTCCAGCAACGCATGTTCAATCCCACCCAGCAGCCCCGACGTATAGCCCTCCGAGAGGTCCGGCGAGATCACGCCAATCAGGTACGTGCGACCGTAATTCAACGACCGACCCAGAAAACTGGGTTTGTAATTGAACTGCTTCGCCTCGCACAGGATGCGTTCGCGAGTCTGCAGTGGAATGGACCTGGCCTGTGGCGCGTCATTCAGAACGACGGAGATCGTAGTTCTGGAAAGCCCCAGCCGCTGCGCAAGAAATTTAAGCGTAACCCTCGGGGCAGGGACGTCAGCCAACTTCGCGGTTTTCATCGCACCCCTCGTACTTCGGACTCTTGATCATCCCACATTGGTATTCTTGCCGACATTCGGCCATGCGCTCGGCGTACTCTGAAGCTCCCTTGACAGTCGCACTGGCCGGGTTTACGGTACTTTCATCGTAATTAACCGATTTACTAATGTCACTCTGAACCACGTGGCTACTATCCGAGGAAATAAATGATCAACCTGCGACGTCTGTTCGCCGCCCTCTTCTGTGTGGCCATGGCGGCCACCGCCACAGCCCAGTACGTCCACACCCAGGGCAAAAACATCGTCGACGGTCAGGGTCACCCGCTCCTGCTCCACGGCATCAACCTCGGCAACTGGATGGTCACCGAGGGCTATATGTGGAAGTTTGAAGGTGGCCCGCAATCCACCCGCGAGATCGAAGAGTTCGTCGCTGAAATGCTAGGTCCGCAACACGCCGCAGCCTTCTGGAAGACCTATCGCGACACCTACGTCACGCGCGAGGACATCCACCAGATCAAGCTAGCCGGCTTCGACTCCGTCCGCATCCCCATCCACTGGAAGCTCTTCCAAACCCCCGACGCCGAAGGCTTCACGCTGCTCGACCGCGTCATCGCCTGGTGCCACGCCGAGGGCCTCCTGGTCGTCATCGACCTCCACGCCGCATACGGCGGACAAACCGGCGCCAACATCGACGATAGCAACGGCTGGCCCTGGCTCTTCACCGACGAATCCGCCCAACTCGAAACCGTAAAGCTCTGGACGCAAATCGCCCACCGCTACCGCAAAGAGACCGCCATCCTCGGCTACGATCTGCTCAACGAGCCACTCCCTCACTACCCGCAGATGCGCCAGTTCGACGACAAGCTGGAGCCGCTCTACAAGCGCCTAACCACAGCCATCCGCACCGAAGACAAGGTCCACTCCATCATCCTCGGCGGCAACAAGTGGGATTCAAACTTCGACATCTTCGGCAAGCCCTTCGACTCCAACCTCATCTACCAACTCCACACCTATTGGGCGCCACCCGAGCAGCCCACCATCCAGCGGTTCGTAGACTTCCGCGAAAAGTACAACGTCCCAATCTGGCTCGGTGAATCCGGCGAAAACAAAGACGACTGGGTCACCAGCTTCGCGCGGCTACTGGAGAAGAACAACATCGGCTGGGCCTTCTGGCCCTATAAAAAGATGGACGCCACTTCATCCCCGGTAAGCTTCGCGCAGCCCGACCACTGGGCCGAAATCACCACGTACGCCAAGATCGACCGCAACCTCGGTCACATCGAAGATCGCCTGAAAAAACGCCCCGAGCAAGACATCATCAACGCCGCCTTCGCCAGCCTCTTGGTCAACATCACCTTTGCAAAAGAACATCGCAACATGGGCTACATTCACGCCCTGCTGCCCGCCTCGCTCCCGTAAAGAAACCCTTCATTCTGACAAAGCCAGAATCTCAGTATTTGTACCTCTCTCGCCAGCCCATCATCCCGAACGTCGCTCTAACC
>JAYVZU010000351.1:0-4558 GCA_043783075.1 Rhodanobacteraceae bacterium | reverse complement strand
GTGTCAGGGCGGCCGACTGGCTTGAAGGTGCGAGCGTGTCGAAGGTAGTATCGGCGCTGACCTGCTGCGTGAGCGCGACGTGCAGAGTCGGGTTGAATTCGGTGAGCATGTTGCTCCAGTTCCTGCCGCCAGCGCCGTGATTCGATCAGGTAAGCGATGCCTTGGACAACATGAAAGTGGAGTCGGTAAATGTCGTAGCGGAGTTGATAGATTTCGCTGCGCACTCGCTGCGCACTCGCTGGCTGAGACCGGCGCCTGCGTTCACCGGAAGAATGCGTGGAGCGCGACGCCTGGGCAGGAGAGCTGTCCGCTTCTCCTGCTTCCAGCGTTCGTCTCCTGCATGTAGTTGCTCGCGCAGCAGAAGATGCAGCTTGGTGCCGGGGGAGTCGGCGAGGAGCGCACGACTTCCATAGCACTCAGCCCACAGGCGGATGCCATCCGGCAGGCGGCCGACGCAACTTGCTTCGAGCAGCGGCGGAACCTCTGCATGGAAGACTTCGTTGGCCAACAGACTTGCGACGCCGACCGCAATCTCCGCCTCGGAATTGCCAGCGATGCTTTGCAGCACTTCGGTCCAAAATTGTTGATCGGCGAAATGGACGCTGGTGTGCCGCATAAACTCCAGCAGCCACGCGACCCGGGTATCCGGGCCGCAGAGATGTCCGAAGAGGTGCGTCGCCTGGCCGATGTATTGGTCGACCGCAGATAGCGCTGGCAGACGTTGGCCATTACGCTGCAGATACCGGAGGCGATCCAGTCGCTCATCACGCGTCGGTTGGTCCGGGGCCTACGGATCGAAGGCAAAGTGAATCTCTATGCTGCGTTGCTGACTGATTTTATACAGGTCTCCGATGGTGGCGAGCCTAGCGGTATCTGTCTTGAACTCCAAGACACTAGGCGTCGCTCCGCGCAGAACATACCCGCGCTGTGCACGTAGTTCTCTGCATAGGCCGCGATGTTTGCCATCGACCAGAAAGTCGAAGTCCAACTGGCAGCGTAGAGCGGGGTTGGGGCAGGAATCGGGCGACAGGGTGAAGCCCTTGAGATTGCAGAAGTCTACGCCGGCCTTTTGGACCGCAGCGTTGAGGTCCAGAAACTCTTCAAGCATCGATGCGGAACGCTGACCGTTATCGGCAAGGTTTTGCTGTAGACGCTGCACGATAGAAGGGGGCAGGGTGTTCAACAATCCCAGGCTTTCGATTCGGTCGAGAAAGTAGAGCGCCAAACCGCTTGCGTCGAGCCAGAAGAGGCTTTGCTGCCATTGGCGTTCGGAGAGTGGGAGCAGCTTCGCATAGAGTCCATCGGCCGGCTCGGCAAAGGTTGCGACGACTGCGGCGACGACTCGGCGATCGGCTGGCTGGCTCCACTTCATCGATTGCCTCCTATCTCGTTCGCCTGGTTACTCCGTGACATGCAGCATGATCTGCATGGACCCATGGCCAGTTCCGCAGAAGAGAGAGCACTGCCCGACGAAATCCCCGGCCTTGTCGGGCGTAAAGGTGACCTCTTTGGGTTCGCCCTTCTTTGCTGTAAGGGCCACATCAAAGTCCGCGAATTTAAGCCTGTGCTCGACGTCCTTGCTGGTCAGCACAAGGGTCACAGGCACACCTTTTTTGCGGTGATGTCGATCGTTGAATATTCGAATCGTTGGGCTGAAAACCCAATGCGAGCGGGCTCGTTCTGTGCCTGGCTGGACGTATAGAAAAACAGCCCGATCCCAACTGCGAGCGGCGATGTCTGCGCGATGAACTTCTATCTCATGGGTGCTCCTTGATGCGGGTTATGGGTTGAAGAAGTGCAACAGTTCGCGCTCATCCGCGGCGCTCGAATTTGCTCGAACCCGCATGTGCCGAATCACCGTACCGGTGATTCGCGGGTTCAGTGTGTCCGGTGGGTTGTGGCAGCGGCTGCAATTTGCCAGAAACACGCGTTCGCCAGGACTGATGACCCGCCTGGCGGGGGCATGCTTTACCGGGCGAATGGGTATAGGCTGCTGAGCGTTCGTCGATAACGCCGGACCAAGAGCAGCGGAAGTGAAGATGTGCACGAGGTTTACATTTTTTCTTCCCCGGCCACGCTGGATACAGGAAGCGATATGTCACGGATAAATTCCAGATATTGCCATCAGCTCCCTGCGCAAACTTGCGGGAGTAGCTGGACTTAATCCGGACGTCGTGGGGCAGGTTGTAGTCCAGGCCAAAGTCCGCAATTTTGGTGTCGACTCTGGGTAAGCCGTCGGCGGGGCCAGCGGTATTGCGGAACGCCTGCTGAAAGCGGAAGATCGGCTCGATGCGGCCAATGAAGCTGTCGACACCGTGGAACTTCGAGAGCCGGTAAGAGTTCTCGATCCAGTAACCCTGTGAGTTTGGGTTGTGTGCATACTCGCCCCGAACCTGCAGCGGCGAACTGTATGGAAGCCATGTGAAGTGTGCGCCGTAGTTGTTGTAGCGGGCGTCCTGCAGGCGCCGCGTAAACGAGGCGTCGACTTCAATGCGCTTGTTCGGGAAGAAGATTTCTACCCGGTCGCCGATTGCTCGGGTGCCGTTCAGTGAGAAACGATTCTGCCGCTTCGAGAACCAACTGACGTAGTTCACGCGGATGTGATTGTTGGAGAAAATATTGCCGCGGGCCTGCATTCCGACTGCGGTTCCCTTGTCTTTCGTGCCGACACCGGCAACCTGCGGACCATCCTGAAAGTTCTGCTGCCAAAGTTGCGACAAACGCTCGAGGTAAATATCGAACGGGATCATGGACTGACCGAAGACCAGGGTCAGCTTCGAGTTCACAATGTAGTCGAGTTGAAGAATCTGAATGGACTTGAACAGCGTCCTGTTGTAAGGCCCGGTGCGATTGGTCTGGGCGAAGAAGCCGTCAAGGTTGAAGCGGCCTTCGACCAGAAAATGGCTCCCAAGCGGTGCGGCAAAGACAGGCGCAGCCACACCTGTCTTGAGACGTTGGCCTCATTCCGCTCGGTCAGCAGCCCAACCGATCTGGTGATAACAGGCACATTTTGGGCGACGGCCGCTGCAGATGCCAGGCCAGCCATCAGCGACAGCCTTGCGACGTGCGCGAGGATTCCGCTCCGGGGAGTTGTGTTTCGGGATGGATTCAGTGGGGGCATTTGGGCTTATCCGCCTTACGGCCCTAACGCTAGCAACGCCCGTGCCGAGAGGTGTCAGCAGCCAGTCATCAAAATGTCTTTGCTTCGTAAAATCGCGTGGAGAGCGAATCGCAGCCACGACAGCGGTAGACTGAGCCTATGACTGCTGGTCGGGTGATGGCATTGGACGTGGGCAAGGTTCGCATCGGCGTTGCCGTTTCGGATGGCCTCGGCCTGACCGCGCAGCCGCTGCTTACGGTTTGGCGCAAGACGCGTGGCGAGGATCTCCGCAGCCTGATGCGGCTTATCCGCAAGCACGAAATTGTGGAGATTATTGTGGGGAATCCGCTCCACATGTCCGGCGACCTCAGCCCCTGGGCCGCAAAGGTGCAGGAGTTTGCGGCGGAACTTCGCGAGCGCTGCGGCTTGCTGGTCCAGCTATGGGACGAACGCCTAAGCTCTCAGGCAGCCCACGAGATCCTTGACGAAGCCGGGCATGACAAGCGAGGGCGGAAGTTTGTCATCGACCAGGTCGCCGCTGTCGTAATCCTGCGCGATTGGATGGAATCCAAGGACCAGGCTGCGGCCCGGGCCGCTCTGCTCCAACGGGATCTGTAATTCAAAATGCCAAGGTCCGGTCTGGAGCGGTATTCTTTGGGTTCCGCACAGTTGCACGACGTCTTGTGCACAGTAGACGTCGTGTTGAGAGCAAGGTCTGTAAGGCGATGGAATCTAAACCGACGGACATTGGGCGGTTGTGAAACGCCGAGCGGGGATCAAACCAACCAGGGCCGGCAACTGAGCCTGCCGTTGAACCAAGTGCGCCTCTACCGCGTCGTACTGTACTCGGCGGAACAGACAGGGAATTTGGCGCAAGACTAGGAGTGAAGTGGGGCTACGCACAAACAAAAATGCCCTCCCGCTGAGGAGGACTTTCTGTATCTGATTGATTCTATGGTGCGCCCGGAAGGATTCGAACCTCCGACCCTTTGGTTCGTAGCCAAACCGTGCGCGTGTTGAATCGCCAATGACATTGCGGGTTTCCTAGTGGATCGTGGGACTGGTGTGACTTGGAGTGTGACAAAACTCCGGGGTGGGTTGTGCGGACGGCTTTGCGCCGTTTCGCAGGTTGATCGCGTCCACGAGCTGGTCGATCTCCTGGTGTTGGTACCGCTCCATCGAGCGCAGGCTGGAGTGGCCCATCTGCTTCATCACCGCGAAGCTGTTGCCGGTGGCGCGCAGCGATTCGGTTGCGAAGGTGTGCCGCGCCGCATACGGGACGATCCGGCTGTCGAGGCCGGCGCGATCGCGTGCGCCTGCGAAGCTCTTCGCAATACTGTTGATGTGGCCCGCCGCTGAGTTCGAGGGGAACAGCCAGCCGCGGTTCGCGCCATGGCTCCACTCGGCCAGCAGTTTGTGCATCCGCTCGGAGAGACCGACAAAGCGGGTCGCCTTTTT
>JAYVZU010000350.1:0-4560 GCA_043783075.1 Rhodanobacteraceae bacterium | reverse complement strand
AGTGGCGGTGGCAAGCTTGAAGCGGTGTTGCTCTCGGCCAACGACTTGAACCAGTCAGTCCTGTTCCCTGCCGCTGCATCCGGCCAGAAGAGCTGGATACAGTACGAGTTTGCAACGCTCCAGACCACGCGGGCGGTAACCCTGGCGATGGGAGGGCCGGGCGATTCTCTGGCCCAGTTCCAGGGCGAGACGGGCGATGGGCCTGTCCTCGAAAGCAGCGACGATGGCACAATCTTCGCTACGATCGTACGTCTCCCACGGCTGGTGCAGTGCAGCATACGATGTCGTTTGAGCCAGTCAGCGCCGGGTATTTTCGTCTCACCTTTCTCGAAAAATCCCAAGGCAATGCAGGAATGGGCGATATCGATCTAAGTGAGTTTGGTGGCAGACCTCCTTCGGGGCCTCCTATGCACCGCGTCGCCGGATTCGAGCTTCACTCCGGGGCGCGGGTCAACCGCTTCGAAGAAAAGGCAGGCTTTGCTACCCTGCCCGATTTGTACAGCACAGCGACTTCACAGGTCGCCCCGGCGTCAGCAATACCCGCTTCGGACGTTGTTGACCTAACGGCAAAGATGCAAAGGGATGGAACCCTTGATTGGACTCCTCCGCCGCGGCGTTGGACGGTTCTTCGCATGGGCTATTCGCTAACTGGGATCACAAATCATCCTGTCAGTCCGGAAGCTACCGGCCCAGAAGTTGACAAGCTCAATCGTGGTTACGTGAAGGAATACTTCGACACGTATCTGGACAAGTATAAGGACGCCATCAGGGGGTTAATGGGCAAGCGCGGGCTGAGTTACGTGGTTACCGACAGTTGGGAGGCTGGCACCCAAAACCGGACAGACGACATGATCCCAGAGTTCGTTCGGCGGCGGGGATACGATCCAAAGCTGTGGATGCCTGTGCTTACGGGCCGTATCGTTAACAGCGCATCCGACAGCGAGCACTTTCTCTGGGACTTCCGCAGAACTATCGCCGAGCTTCTTGCCGAGAACCACTACGGCACGATTGCCGCTGAGCTGCACGCCCGCGGGATGGGCCAATACGGTGAGTCTCACGAATCTGGTCGTGCCCCATAGGCTACGGCATGGAGATGAAGCGCGCTGTCGATGTGCCTATGGCTGCTATGTGGACGCAGCGGCCCGGAGTCAACGCCGAGCAGTTCGGGTATGACGCAGATATTCGCGAGTCGGCCTCTGTCGCCCACATCTGGGGAGAAAATCTCGTGGCCGCCGAGTCCATGACCGCCGCAAGCAATCCGTGGGGTTGGTCTCCTGACACCCTCAAACCAACCGCTGATAAGGAACTGGCGATGGGTCTCAATCGCTTTGTGATCCACACCTCGGTGCATCAACCACTGATCGGCAAGGCTCCCGGCCTCGCACTCGGTCCGTTTGGACAGTGGTTCAACCGCAACGAGACGTGGGCCGAACAGGCCCAGCCTTGGTTGACCTATCTCGCGCGAAGTTCGTATCTGCTTACAGTAGGGTAAATTCATCTCCGATATTGCCATGTTTTACGGTGAGGACAATAACGTTACAGCTACCTTCGGCAGTAAGTCTCCAGACGTCCCACCGGGGTATAACTTCGACTTCGTCAATGCCGACGCTCTGGAGCACAAGCTTTCCGTCAAAAATGGAACGCTTGTGACCGGGAGCGGCATGCAGTACCGCGTTCTTATGCTGGATCCATACAGTGTCCACATGTCGCTCCCTGTCCTTCGCAGGCTGCAGACGCTGGTGCATGACGGTGCAACCGTGATCGGCAAGCGGCCCTTGGATTCGCCCAGCCTCGCAGATGACAAAGCAGAGTTCAAGACGATTGCGGATGATGTGTGGGGAACGTCTGAAGGAGACCGATCTGTAGGCAAAGGTCGTGTACTGCAGCAGGGCAGTGTGTCGGAAGCTCTGCTACGGGCACAGATCTCGCCGGATGTTACGTTCGCCAAGACGACTCCCCAGACCAACATCTTGTACGTCCATCGTCGGACCCCGACTGCAGATCTCTACTACATCGACAACCAATCCAACCAGACAGCTACCCTTGAAACGAGCTTTCGGACCACCGGCAAGGCTGCGGAACTATGGCACGCCGACACCGGAAAGGTCGAAGCCGCGTCGTATACCATCTCGAACGGCAGAACCTCGATCCCTATGACGCTCGAACCTTTCGGCACGGTATTCGTCGTATTCCGCTATCCCGCCAAGACGCCTTCACGAAAGCTTCCTACTGTCCGTGAGGCTGACGTGTTGACCCTCGACGGTTCGTGGGATCTACGCTTCGAAGAATCGAAGGGTGCTCCGGCCAGCGTGACTCTCGATCGACTCACTTCCTGGGCCGAGAGCGAAGATCACGGCATCAAGTACTTTTCGGGCCATGCAGCCTATACCAAACACATTCACCTTCTGGCATCCGCATTCAAGGCCGGCCAGCGAATGTGGATTGACCTGGGCACTGTGGCAAACCTTGCGGAGGTGACACTGAATGGCAAGTCGCTTGGCATTGCGTGGAAATCCCCGTACCGCGTCGATGCCACGGGTGCACTTCATCCGGGCGACAATCTCTTGCAGGTGCGAGTCGTAAATCTGTGGGTCAATCGCCTCATCGGGGACCAGCACCCAAATGCCAGGCAGTACACGTTCACCGCGCGCAATCCCTACAAGGCAACTTCGCCTCTGCTGCCCGCTGGCCTTCTCGGTCCAGTGCGCATCACGCGCGAAGAACGGGTGCCGGAGGGTAATATTAGGCAATGAAGCGCCCTTGCTTTCTTATCGGATTATTGTCGCTGGTACTGTGCCCGATCTGCGCTTTGGCTCAGCCGTCGGATATGGAGCGCACCTATGCTGAGGCACAAAAAGCATTGGCAGCCGGAGACATGGATGGAGCACTTAGGAAATTTGAGCAACTGAGTCGCGCGAACCCGAAGATCGCCGAGATACACGCTACGATCGGAGCTATTCGATTTCAGCAGAAAGACTTCGTCGGCGCACTCAAGGAACTTGACCAGGCAAAACAATTGAAGCCAACGCTTCCAAAGATTGAGGGCCTTATTGCTATGTCACAAGCAGAACTCGGTCGCTATAAAGAAGCCCTTCCTGAACTCGAAGAAACCTTCAAGACCTCTCAAGACGCACCCGTGAAGCGCTTGAGCGGTCTGCAGTTAGAGCGTGCGTATACAGCCACAAAACAGGATCGCAATGCGGTGGCAGTCGCGCTCGAGTTACAGACTCTATTCCCCGAAGACCCAGAGGTGCTTTACCACAATGAGCGAATCTTCGGAAACTTTGCCTACTTGACCGTTAGGAAACTCAATGAGGTCGCTCCAAACTCCATTTGGCTTCACCAGGCGCAAGCCGAAGCAGAAGAGAGTCAAAGATCACACGACGTCGCAATCGCAACCTACCGGCAGATACTTCAACTCGATCCCCAGCATCATGGCATTCACTATCGGATTGGACGCTGCTTGCGAGAGCGTGCTCGAGACCTACATCATCCGGAGGATCTCTCCGCTGCCATGAACGAGTTTCAAACTGAATTGAAGCTCGATCCAGAGAATGCAAACGCCGCATATGAAGTCGGCGAACTCCATCGCCTCGCAGGGGAACTAGAGCCGGCCAGGTCCTATTTTGAGGCTGCGCTACGACTCTATCCTGACTTTCCTGAAGCGAATCTTGGCTTGGGCACTGTTCTTGCTTCCCTCAATCAACCGGCCGATGCATTACCGTTCTTGAAACAGGCAGTCGCGAAGGATCCAGGCGATGAAGCAACCTGGTATCGCCTCTCCCAGGTCGAACGCGCGCTTGGACACACGGCAGCACAGCGAACAGCACTTGAGGTGTTTAGAAAGCTTCACGACCATACCGTCGGCGCACAGCATCAACCCACGAGCGAAGTCACCCGACAAAAAATAGATTCCGATACGCCATAAAGAACTTCCACCAGCGCCAAATTTCCAACGACACACAGCTTAATTTCTACTGCACTATCAAAGTGACCGCGGCTGTTTGGATTATGCCTCCACTACTCGCTGTCAGTGTAACTGTGTTAGTACCTCGCGGTGTGCTTTGGTTGGCTCCGGCACAACCCAGCATCGCAATCGCGGCGAAGCCGAACAGCACACTGCAAACAATCATCAGAAATCTAGCGCCCCAGCGTTTCACAAACGTCCGTCGTGCCAACATCAATCCGGGGAGTCCGAAGAGTATGACTGCCGGATACTTGTCCTTAAAGCGACCAGGATAACTGCCCGGCAAATAGGGGAATATAGCTGACCACGTTTTCACATTGGTCGCGATGGTCAGCCTAGATGTGACGGCAGAGTTCGTTCCATCCGGCGTCAAAATTGGCGGAGCGAAGGTGCAGATTGCATACGTATGCAAGCCAGAGCAAGCAAACGCGATCGGAGGCTAAGGAGACTCTGCACAAGTTTTGCGTCCACAGTCTGATTGATTAGTCTGAAGCTCAGGGGTGGATTGCGATGAAGCAGCGTAGTTAGGCGTGTCAGGGGATGTTTGAGAAGTATGGCCGTAAGTCTCGCCGGGAGTTGTTTTTGGAGGAGAT
>JAYVZU010000349.1:0-4583 GCA_043783075.1 Rhodanobacteraceae bacterium | reverse complement strand
TACCACATCATCAATGTCGAGCAGCACGACATGCCGCACCAGAAGCCTCTCGCAGAGGTGAAGGGCGACATCCAGCCTCTCCTTGAACAACAGAAGCTCGGCCAGGCCGAACAGGCTTACGCCACGCAGCTTGCCGCTCAGGCTAACTCGCAAGGCATCGAGAAGACTGCCGCCGCGCACAACCTGCACGCGCAGTCGACCGACTACCTCGCCAAAGACGGCACCATCGCTGGTGTCTCTGACGGCGCAGCCATGCTGACCCAGGCATTCGCCGCAGCCAAGGATGCAGCTCCCGCCGCAGTCTCCACCGGCGACGGCTTCGCAGTCTTCCAGGTAGCGGACATCAAGGCTCCTCACGCTCCGACATTCGACGAGTACAAGTCGCACCTGCTCACCGACTACCGCGACCAGCAGGTCCCGCAGATGCTCGCCGCACAGGTCAAGAAGCTGGGCGACCTCGCCAAGCAGCTCGGCGACCTGCACAAGGCAGCCGCGCAGATGAACATCGCCGTCAAGTCCTCGGACCTGGTCGGCAAGGATGGTCAGGTGCCGGATGTTGGCTCCATGGGCGGACCCGCTGCTGTCGCGTTCTCGCTGCCCAAGGGCGGCATCTCTGGCCCGCTGAACACTGGCCAGAGCGGCATCGTCCTCGCTGTCACCGACAAGCAGGAGCCCTCCACCGACGACATCGCCAAGAACTTCAACCAGACTCGCAACCAGATGCTGAACCAGAAGCGCGAAGAGGTCTTCAGCATCTACGTCGGAACGCTCGAGGCCAAGTATCAGAAGGCCGGTGCGATCCGCCAGAAGGTAAAGCCGGCACAGCCGGGTCTTCCCCTCGGCAGGTAGACCGTACGTCGCATTAAATCAACGGCCCACTCAAAAGGTGGGCCGTTTACTCTGCCCCAATCGCGGAATAGGCATCTCATCCAATCAGTGCGACTCTAAACCAGCACCTCAACCCGCACGGGAGATCCAATGTCCAAGAAGCGCCTTTCCGGAGTCCTGCTCCACGTCACCTCGCTGCCATCTCGCGGCGGCGTCGGCGACCTCGGCCCTGCAGCCCGCGCATTTGTAGACTTCCTCGTCGCCTCCAAACAGCGCATGTGGCAGGTTCTTCCGCTTAGCCCCACAGGCTACGGCAGCTCGCCCTACTCGGCTCTCTCCGCCTTCGCCGGCAACCCGATCCTCATCTCGCTGGAGCTCCTCGCAGAGCACGGCTGGATCGGCTGGGACCGCCTCGAAACCCTCCCCGGCACCGACGGCCCGGCCGACTTCGGCGTCGTCTGGGACAGCAAGATTCCGCTCATCGAGGAGGCCGCCGCGAACTTCCTCGATCGCGCCACCGATGACCAGCGAGCGCGTTTTCAACACTTCTGCAATGAAAACTCCTCGTGGCTGAATGACTACGCCATGTACACCGTCCTGCGCCGGATGCACAACTTCGCCAGCTGGCACGAGTGGCCGCGTGAGTACTCCCACCGCGAGTCAAGCGCGATGAGCCGCTTCATGAACGACCACGGCCGCGAACTAGCCGTGGAGCAGGCCGTCCAGTTCTTCTTCAACGAGCAATGGTGTTCGCTCCGAACCTACTGCGCCGAACGCGACGTCAAGATCATGGGCGACGTCGCTATCTTCGTCTCCTACGACTCGGCCGACGTCTGGACCAACCCGGACCTCTTCGAACTCGACAAGGATCTGCTGCCCATCCGCGTCTCCGGAGTCCCGCCTGATTACTTCTCCGAGACAGGCCAGCGCTGGGGCAACCCGCTCTACCGCTGGGACCTGATGAAGGAGCGCGGCTTCGCCTGGTGGGTGGCGCGCGTCCGCCGTTCGATGGCACTCTACGACGTTATTCGTCTGGACCACTTCCGCGGCTTCGAGGCCTTCTGGTCCATCGCCGCCGACGAGCCCACCGCCATCAACGGCCAATGGGTCAAGGCTCCCGGCCACTTCCTCTTTCAGCGCCTGCGCGAGGTCTTCGGCGAGCTCCCGTTTATCGCGGAGGATCTCGGCGTCATCACCAAGGAAGTTGATGAGCTACGCCTGCACTTCGGCATGCCCGGCATGCGCATCCTGCAGTTTGGCTTCGGCGACCGCGGCTCGCACATCTACCTGCCGCACAGCTTTGTTCCGAACACGGTGGTCTACACCGGCACGCACGACAACAACGCCACACTCGGCTGGTGGATTGACGACGCCCGACCCGAGGAGCGTGAGAACGTCCAGGACTATCTGCAGCCCATCGAACACACCGGCGAAATCTGCTGGGCGATGATCCGTGCCGCTGCCCGCTCCGTTGCCGATACCTGTATCTTCCCGCTACAGGATGTCCTGCACCTCGGCAGCGAATCGCGCATGAATACGCCATCGGCTCCCGACGGCAACTGGACCTGGCGCTACGCCCCGGACGCTCTTCACCCGGACTTCGCAACCCGGCTCGCCAGGCTGATGGAGATGACCGACCGCGACGGCTACGAGATCCCCGCCGAACCACCCGCAGCCGTCTAACCCCTCACCAATCCGTGCCCCATTCATCGCGTTTCTGTTTCAAGCGATGAGTGGGAACCGGTGACACATCTCCAGCCCCAAACGATTTACACTCAAAGCACTAACTAATTAGGAGCAACAATGCCTCTGTCCGGCGAAGCCATCCGCACCATGAACTACGTTGACGATATCTCCGTCACCCTGCGTCGCATCATGACCACCCTCCCCTCCCTCACTGAAGAGGAGCGTCAGCGCATCGCCGACTACATCACCAAATCCGAACCCAACTACGAGACCGTCCTCGCCGCCATCGCGAACAAATAGCCCGCGACACAACTCTGTGCCCCATTCATCGCGCCTCTGTCTCAAGCGATGGGTGGGACCGCGCCAACGCCCGAGGCCTCGTGCATCCATTCCTCACCATCGCGATCATCGGAGCCGGAAACTCAGGCCGGGAGTTTGCCTTGGCCTGCGGTGTCGCTGGCTTCAACGTCATTCTGGAAGACGTGATGCCCGACAAGCTGCGCAACGCGGCGGTCGAATTCGCTCGGCTAGGTAAAGAAGTCGCTCTCGTTTCGACCGTCGAAGACGCAGTCCGTGAAGCCGATCTCGTGGTGGATTTTGTTCCCGATGAACTCGAGTCCAAGCTGGAAATCTGGTCCATGATAGACCGGATGGCACCGCCCAAGACGATCATGTGTACGCCCAGCCAGGTCCTCAGCATCACCGACCTCGCCTCTTGCACGTACCGTGGCGATCGCTGCATCATGGTTCGTGGCGCGCTGACCGGGCAGGGAACCGTCGGACTCCTGTCCGCCGCCCCAACGTCGGAAGCCACTCTGGCTCTGGCGACAACCCTCTTCACCAACCTCGGCTACGAAGTTGTCGCGCAAGCCGACCCCGACCTGCCCCAGCTGCTAAAGAACATGCACGCCATCCACATCCAGCGGTAAGTGAACGACCTAGTCCACCTGATCCCGGGTATATGGATGGGTCATCAGGTTTCGCGCCTCGTTGATCGCGCCCTGTGTGTTGTCGTTCGTCTGCACGGCTAGGCGGTACTCGTTCACCGCACGTTCGCGCTGACCGGTAATATCGAAGATTCTGCCCAGCTCAATGTGCGACCACACCTCGGTCCAGCGG
This sequence comes from Rhodanobacteraceae bacterium, assembly GCA_043783075.1. Lineage (GTDB taxonomy): Bacteria > Acidobacteriota > Terriglobia > Terriglobales > Acidobacteriaceae > Edaphobacter. The sequence goes on along the minus strand of JAYVZU010000349.1, from coordinate 950 downwards.
GGCTCGTCGTCGCCTCGCAGTGCGTCGCGAAAACTATTCGCTGCGGACTGGAAGTTGTGCTGCTGGAAGAAGATCTCGCCAATTCTGTAAGCTGCAAGCGAGCTATTTTTGTTTGAGTCCAGAGCCTTCTGATATTCCGCCAATGCGCCCGTTAGATCGCCTTGGGCAACAAGTTGCTGGCCACGGAGGACGGCTACTCGAACTGCTAGGTCCGGCGTAGACTTCAACACCCAAGCCTGCGGGTCCAGCGTAATGCGGCGCGGCCGGCCAAACGTCTCGACTGAAAACGAGGAGTCGACGCCGGAGACATCGACCCGACGAACCTCGGTCTTGCCTTCCGTTTCGATTCGCAGCTCGACCGGCATCTGGAAGAGGTCAAGATCCTGAGAGATCGCGCCGACCGTCCGGAATCCCTTGTTGCTGCCGAGACGGTAGACCGTGTACTTATTCGTAAACTGCGGGGCTCCGGTGCCGTTCACCCACTGTGCAAAAAACGGTACAAAATTCTGATTCTCGCCGTCGATCTTCTGCGCTTCAGCTGTTTGCTGTACGTCCCGAGTTCGAACCGACTTATCCATATATTGCGATAGCAGGTTTCTGATGAATTGTTTGAAGACTTCGTCGCCCATCTCCCAGCGCAGCATGTGGAAGATCATTGCGCCCTTCTCCAGCGTCATCGACTGGAATTGCGGTGAGAACGGGTCGTGCCGGCCCATCGTGGAGAGCGGCTCGGTGTCGTAGGCCAGAGCGCCGGCGGAGATATCTCCGACCGCCGTTTGGAACGCGGCCTTACCTGCAGAATCCTCAACATACATCAACTCGGCGTAGCGGCTCAGGCCGTTTGTGATCCAGGCATCATTCAAAGTAGCAGGTGATATTTCCGAGCCAAACCATTGATGTGCAAGGGTATTAGTCAGCAGGCGTTGCGAGTTGTGATCGGAGATGCGATT
>JAYVZU010000348.1:0-4584 GCA_043783075.1 Rhodanobacteraceae bacterium | reverse complement strand
GCGAACACCGGATCTGTCCACTCCAGCAACACCACCGTCGGCGCTGGCTTGCGGGTGCACCGGGCAGTGACTGCCGCCAGCCGTTGCCTCTCTGCCGCGACCAACTCCTGACCCTTTTCGGCGATTCCAAGGGCATCGGCGACGCGCTGCATGCCTTCGAACACGCCATCGAGCGACCCTGCCGTCAGGGCCATGACCTGCGATGCGCCTGAGACAAGCCACCCGCTTCGCTCCAGATCCCCCGGCGACACCGCACAGACCTCGCAGTGCGCCTGGGTGATGATGAGGTCCGGTGCAAGCTCCGCGATCTTCGCGTTCTTTAGCAGGTACAGAGGCTCGCCTGCGCGTATGCGACGATTCACTTCGGCGTCAATCGCCTTGCTCGACACTGTGACGTCAAACGCCGGTTCACTCAGACCCGGCAGAGACTGCACCCAAGTCGGGTTGTCGCACTCATGCGAGCGCCCCACGAGCAACTCGGCGCAGCCTAGCGCGCATACGATTTCGGTCCCACTTGCCAGCAACGAAACTACCCGCATCCCTATCCCTCACCGCACGATTTTACCTAAATCGTGCTACCGTAACTTAGTGCAGCACGAAGGAGATTATCCATGGCCGCATCTTCAAAATCCCTCCCTAGCCTAAAGGTAGTCGGGTCTAACGGCCAAATCTCGCTCGGGAAGCAATACGCGGGACGGCCGGTACTCATCGAGGAACGCGAACCCGGCGTGTGGCTGATCAAAACTGCCACAGTCATCCCAGACGACCAAAAGTGGTTCTGGGAGCCGGAGAACCTCAAAAGTGTCCGCGAAGCGATGGCATGGGCTCAGGCAAATCCACCGCGCGAAACCAATTGGGATAAATTCGAAAAGTTGATGAATGAAGCCGACTGACGACACTCGTCGGCTCATCGTCGACGTCAATAACGCGTGTTTTTTGGATGACCTTCTCGACTTGGAAAAGCCTGTCCGGCATTCCGCGACGGAGACGCTCAAGAAACTTCGGCAGATGACCTGGAATCAGGTCTACACGGACTCAGGACTGAAGTGGGAGAAAATCCGCGACGCCAATCCTCCGCCTGGCATCGCTGCCCTTTACTCCCTTCGCATCACACAGTCTCGACGCGCCATTGCCTATCGCGATGGCGATTTTATGCGCTTGCTTTCGATCCCCATCGATCATGACGCCACCTACGGCAAAAAGTAGCAACCTTTAAGCCGGAACTTTTACCCGCTCATTCCCGTGGAGCAGCTCGTCTTGGTGCGTGGCGTCGGCCAGCTCCCACGCGGTCGCTTCGATGGGTACCACCATCTGGATCTGCCCGTAACCGGCCTCGGTCTTCTTGTTGTTGGATGGGAACTGGCCGTCTGGCCGTTGAAACGTAAAGAACGTGAGGTGGTTATTGACTGCGGCCTACAGGTTCCAGCGGCGATAGACCAGGCCTTCGAGCGGGCCGCACTCCAGCCACATGCCGGCGTACTCTGCGCCCTCGATCATGACGGGGCCATCGAAGCGCCCGTGCGGGTGTGGTGGCATCACCTGGACGTTCCCCGCGAGTACACACAGAGCGTCGTCGTAGCATTTCTGCCAGGCAGCATTCTTTGTCGAAAACACCGGGGCATCGCTTGCTGTCTGCGCTCCGAGCCCGCTTACCGCGATAGCCGAAGCGGCTGCACTGCCCACCAGAAATTGCCGTCTCTGCATAAAATCCTCCGCGTCTCACGATATGCCCAACACCGATATCACTCGCGCAGTTACAAATTCACTTTCTTCACTCGTCAACCTGCGATACCTTCATCGTGTCGCTGGCTACGAAATATTTATCTGAGGAGCACCATGAAGATCCTGTTGCGCATCATCCTCTCCGTCGTCGGTCTCGTTGCCGTCGTTGCTCTGGCGGCGTTCGCCATTGGCGCCACCATGCCGGTCGATCACTCTATCTCGGTGACGGACACAGTTGCCGCGCCGCCTGAAAAAGTCTTCGCGATGATTACTGACATAGCCAACGGCCCTCAGTGGCGGCCGGAGGTGAAGTCCGTTCAAATCCTGCCGAAAGACAACACGCGCGATGCATGGGTTGAAGACCTCGGGTCGGGACAGACGATGAAGTTTCTGGCGACCACAACGGCTCCGCCTCAACCCTACGGGCCCAATGTCGGACCTGAAACGGTCGTCGCCAAACGTGTGGTTAAGCTGGATGATCCCGGAGCCCAATACGGTGGAGTCTGGACCTACGAACTCTCCCCGACACGCACAAATATGGGAGATCAGGCTACGCTTCTCAAGATCACCGAGACCGGCTATATCAACCCGCCCATCTACCGCTTTGTGATGAAGTACGTGTTTGGGATGACGAAGAATCTGGATGACTACATGAAGCACATTCAGGCTGCGGCACCTAAAGCCTAAGAAATCAGCACAGAGGGCACGGAGGTTACACAGAGAGACACGGAGGAAGGCTATGTGTCCGTCTGTGCCACCTTCGCGTCCTCTGTGTTCCTTACTTTGGGTTGGACTTAGTACCCTTTGCCTTGGCCGCAGCGTTCAGCGCAACAGCCTCCAGGACCAGTGCCTTGAATGCTTTCGCATCGATCTCTTCGCCCTCGTGGATGTCGATCGCGCGGCAGACGTTTCCTTCGAGACTTGAGTTGAACAGCCGCGTTGGATCGGCCAGCGATGCTCCCTTGGCAAACGTAAGCTTCACAACTTTTTTGTACGATTCGCCGGTGCAGATGATGCCGTCGTGCTCCCACACCGGAGTTCCCATCCACTTCCACGTCTCTACCACTTCGGGGTCTGCTTCTTGAATCAGTTTGCGCATTCGGCCAAGGGTATCGTCGCGCCAATCGCCAAGGTCCGCGATTCTTTGCGAGATCATCTCCGATGCTGACTGTGTCATGCTGTCCTCCCTATTTCCCATCCGTAGGAGCCGCCTGCGACACCGCAAACGTTGGCACAACGCTTTTGCCTGCGGCCTCGCCAATCACATCTGGCCCCAGCTCGACCTGTGTTCGCACGAGGGCATCGGCGACCATGCGCCCGAAGACTTCCTGCCCGTGCGGATTCAGGTGGGTGCGGTCGAGCGCTGGAGTCTTGTTTTCGGCGGCGGCATCCGGGTGAGTTACGGCGTCGAACTCGTCTGCCTGCGCCTGTGTCATGTGGTTCAGCAATGCGGTGGACATGCTGTTCAAGTCCACGACCGTCAGGTCCAGTTCGGCGCCGACCTTGCGGGTTGCGGCGGCATAGTCGTTCAGGTCCTGCACTACTTTGCCATCCTTGAACGTTCTGCGCGAGAGTGACGTCACCAGTAGCGGGATTCCACCGATCGCACGCACGTCCGCGCAGTACCGCTTCAGATAGGTCTGGAACGATCCATCTGCATCTGTGTGAAGCTTCTCCGCCGGCTTCTGATCGTTGTGGCCGAACTGGATGAGGTAGTAGTCGCCCTTTTCTGCAAGCGCCTTGGTCCACGCACCCTCGTCGACGAAGCTCTTGGTGCTACGGCCGTTCACCGCGAGATCGACGCATGTCACGTTCGGCGTCATCACCTTGCAGAACCCCGGGCCCCAACCGCCGCCGGTGGCTACTGTTGAATCGCCCACCAGCACGATCTTCACTGGTCCACCGGTCTTTCCGTCGCCGATCAACTTCATCGCCTTCACACCTTCGGTCGGCAACGTCGCGGCTTCCGACTTCACATATGCTTTTAAGTCCGGTGCAGCTTTGCCAAGGTCCACTGCAACCATCCGCCCAAAGACATAGCTTCCTGCCCAGTCGAGATGTGTCTTATCGAAGATAGTCTTGCCGTCGGTGTCCTTCTTTGTAATCGCGAGCTTGTTTCCTGCAGCCTCGCCGATCTTATCGAGATACGCGATGCTCTCCGTTTGCAGGTCGATCAGCGGAACCTGCATGGCTGTCGCGACCTTCTTCATCGTTGCGGTGTGCCTGGTCAGGTCGGAGTGGATTTTGCCATCGCTCTCGAAGTAGCGGCGCGTTAGCGGAGTACACAAGACGGGCTTGATCCCTGCGGCTCTTGCTTCCATCACAAACCGCCGCAGATTGGCTTCATAGTCCGCCATCGGGACCTGGCGGTCGTTCTCGGCGACGCCATCGACCTTCTCCATATCGTTGTGGCCGAACTGGATGACCATGTAATCCGGCTTGGTTGCCAGCGACCGATCCCACAATCCGAGCGACCGAAACGTCTTCGTGCTGGCGCCGCCGCGTGACATATTCACGCAATCCACAGTAGACGTGAAATTCGCGCAAAATCCGCGGCCGTAGCCCGCATTGTTGGTCTGCGTCGAGTCGCCAATCAGGTCCACTCGCACCTTTGTCCCGTGGGCCCGCATCGCCGCCGTTGCGGCATCAAACGCACGCGCCGGATCGCCCTGGGCCATCGCACTTCTGATCAAGATGAAACCCAACGCCACCCGGATTACCGCACATACTCTCATTGGTCCGACCTCGCATTGAAATGTTACTTCATCCTGCAAAAACCGTAACCGCACCGTTATCCGCACAGTTGCCGTCCAATATTCGCCCACTCGCGTTGACATACAAACCACCAGAGGCGAAGACTTA
>JAYVZU010000347.1:0-4597 GCA_043783075.1 Rhodanobacteraceae bacterium | reverse complement strand
GAAAGCAACCTCAAGATCCGCCCAAATCAGCTCAACAGTTACACCTCCAGCGAGGAATCGAAGTGGTCAACAAATCAACCGCCCACGCAGAGGCTCCTTAGAGCGTTTGTTTGTATTTATCCAGTTTTTATCCATTTGATCCTAGTCACGCCTTGCTTTGTCTTCTTTGCAGGAGCAGGTGGACGGGGATTCCGAGCAGGATGACGGCGGCTCCGGCGATGGAGTTCAGGGGTTGGTCTATGAATGAGAAGACGGTGAGAACGGAGGCTGCGGCGATGAAGATTGCGGGCAGCGTGGGGTATCCCCAGATGCTGAAGGGGCGGGTGGTGTGGTTGGCCGCATCGCGTTTACGGAAGACGTAGATGGTACTGGCGGTAAGCGAGTAGAAGAGCCATTCGGCGAAGATGGCGAGCGAGAAGAGGGCCTGGAAGCGGCCGATGACGAGCAGCAACAGGGTGGTAATGATGGCCTGGACGAGGAGTGATGTGTCCGGGGTTTGGAAGCGCTTGTTGACGTGGGCTAACTGGGTGAAGAAGAGGCCGTCGCGAGCGGCTGCGAACGTGACTCTTGCACCGGAAAGCGCTGACCCTACAAACGTTGCGGCCATGCTGACGGCGATTCCAATGGAGACGAGGGCTGCACCGCGGGAACCGGCGACGAGGCGCATGGCGTCGACGGTGGGGCGGGCGGCGTTGGCGATGGTGGTGGCGGGCAAAACATATTGGATGGCGGCGTTGGTGAGCATGTAGAGCACACCGACGATGGCGAGGCCGCCGATGAGGGCGAAGGGCATGGAGCGTTGCGGGTTCTGGACCTCGCCGGCCATCTGTGAGACGTCGGACCAACCGTCGTAGGCCCAGAGCGCGGCGATGAGGGCGATCATGAAGCCGGAGAAGCCTCCGCGAGCGCCGGTGTAGGTGGTGGCGAAGTTGTCCCAGGTGGATTGCTGGTTCACCGCGAAGAAGCAAAAGCCGGCGATCACTACGATGAGCAGACCTTTGAGCCAGGTGAGGATGAGCTGCAGGTTGGCGGACTCGCGGGTGCTGACGATGTTGAGGCCGGTGATGATCCAGGTGACGGCGATGGCGAAGAGCTGCGACCAGAGGATGGGGCCGAGGGCGGGCTTATCTAAGAAGCTAAACGCGGCGAAGCTGGCGAGGATGCGGGCTAATCCGGCGACGATGGTGGCTAGCGACGCGGGCTTGACGATGGTGATCCACGCCCACATGTAGAGGAAGCCGGGGAGGTCGCCGTAGGCGTCTTTGATGAAGGCGTACTCGCCTCCGTAGCGGGGGCGGCCAGCGGCGATCTCGGCGTAGGTCATGGCGCCGAAGAGCGAGAGCAGACCGCCGACGATCCAGACGGCGTAGACCGTGGAGGAGCTGCCGACGGCGGCCATCATCTCGTGCGGGACGAGGAAGATTCCGCTGCCGATGATGATCCCGACGACGGTGGAGGTGGCGTGCGAGATGTTGAGGACGCGCGGGAGCTCGTGGGTGTCGTTCGTGGGCATGGATGTGGGGAGAGTAGCACGAGCGGAAAACAAACGGTATATGGCGCAACGCAGCTGAGTCGGGGCGACTCAAGGACCTAAAGTCGGAGTTGCCAAGTCAGCCAACGCACACCAGATCACCCCGTCCACCTACACCCCCACATTTCGAGCAGCAAACGTTGCCAACTTCTCCGGCGGTTCGCAGGCAACCGGCCAACTAACCGGTCATCAATTGCGAGCATGAAATAAGTTATTGACATTACACAATTTAGCCTCTACATTCGCGGGACGGGCCAACAAGTACACAGAGGAATTGACCTATGTCATTGAATAGAAGGAACAGGCCGTTTGCGGCCTGTCTAAGTGTTTTGTTTCTTGGCGGAATATCTTTGTCCGCCACGAGTCAGAATGTGGACCAGTCACGCGATAGTCACCCGCATCGGAAATTTGATCAAATTGCTTCAGCAAGTCTGCATGGCTCAAAAACGGATGTTGAAGCTGCGACGGATCAGCTGTTCCAGCTAGTGGGTGTCCCTTCGATAGCAACCGAAGGTCTCGCAGTTAAGCAACGCGTAGTTCACGCAGAAATGCTTCACCGGTCTGGCAAGCACAATCATATCGATGAAGATCACGTAGTCCGTACCGTAAACGGCATCGCCGACCGCCTACACTTGCCAGCATTTGCCCGTACAACCCAAGTCGAGGTGCGCCGCTTGCATGTGCAAATGGCCGGAGCAGTTCCTCGGTTTGCTGCAGTAAATGGTGCGAGTGTGGGGACACTTATTGTTAACCCGCAAATGAGTCCCCTTGAAGCAGTTGCGCTTACTACGCTGATGATGCAACAAAAATTACACAATCCTGACTACCAGCTAACGAAAGAAGAAGCATTTTTCGCCGCGCACGGTCGTAAAACTGACGTCAGCGGAAGGACGGAAGTGCTTAGTAAAGCCTTTCGTAGTGCTCCCATCTATACCATTGCAGATGCGAAGAACAACTCCGAGAAGGCTCTCGATGACCTTGGTCTCTCCAGACTGGAGGCGCAGCAATGAAGAGACTCAATATCTTTATTCGCGTAGCGCTACTCTTGCCAGTCAGCTTGGGACTATCGGGTTGCCTTATTTATGACTTATTTCCTTCCTATTGCGGCCTCGGTGGAGATGGAACTGGATCAATCTCAGTTCAAACCTTCTACACGGCAAACGGCATCAATCTTGTTGATACAAATGTTCACATTGCAGGTTTTACACAGGCTGGCGTCGGCCAAACAACGCAGCCTTGCAATGGCTTAGGAGTCAATTCCCAGCTCGCAATCGATGGGTTTACGAACTCGACCGGTATCATTTCACAGGGTGGTGTCTGTATTCAATCGGACTGGACCTTTACCAGGTATCCTACGGCTGGGTGCAACAGACTTTATACGTACGATCCGATCTATTTCCCGTCAGCAGTTGACCCTGCGCCTTTGTATTGCGGCCTGGGAGGGCACTTCGTTCTAGGGCCAATTGCATACGATAGCCAATATCCGCAAACAATGATTGCAACTGGATTGCCTGGTGACTTCAGCGGCACCTACGGGGCACCACTGGTTGCATACATTAGTCCATATGGTGTGATTCTTGGGTACGCTTCGGCGCTTGGAGTGAGCGCAGATGGATCACAGGTTCAAATTGCACCATCCTACTTCTCTTCAGCCTACGATGGTGCCTATAGCATCATCGTATCGAATGTGCAGGAAGGTGGGTCAATGCTTCCTTCGGACGGTTTCACGGTGAACGTCTTTAATAATCCTGCGCCGCCGCCGCCTTCGAACGATCCGCCTCCATGTACAGGAGATTTACTATGTGTGCAATAACGTCCCGTCGGCCCTACCACCAAGTGCTTTGGAAAGCAGCGGCGCTTTTGCTGCTGCTTTCCCTGGCACCTGGGAATTCCAGCGGCCAAGTAAGTAGAAGCCCACTGCGGCGTCATGAAGAAGTTGAAGTTTCCTTTGTTGCATTGAAGTTCCTCATGAACGCACAGGAGTTTGGCGTTCAGGCAGAGTATGCATACATTCCCCTATCGTGGCTTGCTGCTGGTGGTGGTTTCAGTTCATCGCCTACCGGGCAACCACTCAATGTTTCAACGGAATATCTGGGTAAGGGAGTCGACTATAACTACGGGTTTATCCGAGCGGGGAAAGTATTTCACAAGGTTGGCATCTACGGCTCGCTTGCAGGGGGTGACACAGTTCAGAAAGTCTACGTCGGCCAATCGGGGACAGGGGCGGTGTATACCATTCGCTCAACGCCGACATTTTCGTATGGGATTAAATTCGAGGTCCCAGTCAGTACTAGGTTTACCCTGAATTATTCAGCCCAGCAAAACACGTTGCTATATGGCGACGTCGTTATTTACGGCGGCAATACGCAGGCCATTGAGCACGGGACAACCCAGCATAGCCAAGAGGCCCGTTTCGGGCTTGGCTTCCATTTCTAACCTTTGCAGCGGAGTGTAAGTGCTCTCGTCCATCCGTCGCGAATAGACTAGTTGAATGGAATCTAGTTTTGAGGTTTTGCGGACGGATGACGGGGGCGGGCGGCGGGGGCGGTTGACGCTGCCGCATGGAACGGTGGAGACGCCGGTGTTTATGCCGGTGGGGACGCAGGCTACGGTGAAGGCCGTACCGCAGGACACGCTCGAGAAGCTGGGGAGCGATGGCGTTGGGGCGCAGATTATTCTGGCGAATACGTATCACCTGTACCTGCGGCCGGGGCATGAGCTGGTGCGGCGCATGGGTGGGGTACACAAGTTCATGAGCTGGGATCGGCCGATGCTGACCGATTCGGGCGGGTTTCAGGTGTTTTCGCTGAGCAAGTTGCGGAAGATCTCGGACGAGGGTGTGGAGTTTCGGTCGCATCTGGATGGGAGCAAGCACTTCTTTTCGCCGGAACACTCGATGAAGGTGCAGATTGCGCTGGGTGCGGACGTGATGATGGTGTTCGACGAGTGCGTGGAGCATCCGGCGACGTATGAGCGGACGAAGCAGTCGATGGGGTTGACGCACGCGTGGGCGGCTCGGTCGAAGGCTTACTTTGAGGAGCATAAGGAAGAGGTTCCTTGGTTTGG
>JAYVZU010000346.1:0-4603 GCA_043783075.1 Rhodanobacteraceae bacterium | reverse complement strand
GACGGATAAGACATCGGCCGAGAAGGATCGCAAGTATCTCTACACCTTCACGATCGATGCGAGCGGCAACTATGTTGGCGCGGACATTGCTCCAGCCGACTATCTGGTGGTGGTGAATTCGGAAGGCAAGACGATCGACTTCCAGAACGTCACCTTCAAGTCTGGCGATGACAAGACGCTGGATTTCGACATGACCCGCGCTGAGTACATCAAGGGTATGACTGCCGAAGATAAGGCTGCCCTGGAGGAGTACAAGAAGCGCAATGTGGCAGTTGCCGCGGATAACGCCAAGATTGCCAACATCAACAAGACTCTGATGCAGGCCCGCGAAGACGAGAAGAACGGCAAGGCCGATGAGGCCGTGAAGGCACTCTCCAGCCTGGTTGCTGTGAAGGCGGATGAGCCTGTTCTTTGGGCCAGCCTCGGCGAAGCTCAGTTGGCTTCGGGCGATGCAGCCGTCAAGGCTGCTCGCGCGGCGAAGACCTCGACCTCGACTCCTGAGATGTTGCAGACGTTTACGGACGCTGCGGCTTCCTACCAGAAAGCGATCGATCTGAACGCTGCGTCGAAGAAGCCGAGCCCGGAGAATCTGGCCGCATATTACCTCAACCTCGGTCAGGCTCTATCTAAGGGCGGCAAGCTGGCGGATGCCGGTGTGGCGTATGAAGCTGCAGCAAAAGCCTCGCCAACGATGGCTGCCAGTGCCTACTACAACGAGTCGGTTGTCTACTACCAGGCAAGCAAGATGCCGGAGGCAATCGCCGCTGCTGAAAAGGCAATTGCTGCCGATCCGAAGCGCGCCGATGCGTACTACATCAAGGGTCAGGCACTGATTCCCGGTGCCACGGCCGATGCCAAGACGGGCAAGTTTGTGCTGCCGGCAGGCTGCCTGGAGTCGTACCAGGCCTACCTCGAACTCTCTCCGGATGGCGCGCATGCGAACGAAGTGAAAGAGCTGCTGAACGGGCTCGGACAGCCGGTCATAAACTCCTTCAAGGCAGCGGGTGGGAAGAAGAAGTAATCTTTGTGCAGTAAGTGAATGCCCTGAGCGATAGCGCTCAGGGCATTCGCGTTTGCGGAGGTGTGGCGTGGTTGTGGACTTTGATGAGGCTCTGGCGATTGTCCAGACTGCCGGACATACGCTTGCTCTGCCGTCCGTTGAAGACGTTGCGTTGCTTGAATGCGTCGGGCGCGTTTTGGCCCAGGCTGTGGCTGCCGATCGCGATCAGCCAGCGTTTGACCGGTCGACGCGGGATGGGTTTGCGGTCCACGCGGCAGCGGTTGTGAGTGGCGCGGCATTACGGATCTCCGGGCAGGTTCGGGCGGGTGAAGTTTGGACCGGCGAGCCTGTTGCAGAGGATTCCGCCGTACAGATCATGACTGGCGCACCACTTCCGACGGGGGCGGATGCCGTCGTCATGGTGGAGCATGTCGAGGTGGCAAACGGCGCGATTCGTTTGTCGGCCGGGCGAGGCCTGAAGGCTGGGGAGAACGTCGTCCCGCGTGGCAGTGAGGCTGGCGCGGGGGCGGAGGTATTGGCTGCGGGCATCAGGATCGGCGCGGCGGAGATTGCGTTGGCGGCTTCATGCGGATGCGTGACGCTGCCCGTATTTGCGCGGCCGCGTGTAGCGATTGTGGCCACTGGTGACGAGTTAGTAGAGGTGGCGGAGACACCGGGACCGCAGCAGATTCGGAACTCGAACAGCTACGCGCTGGCCGCGATGGTGGCGTTGGCGGGAGCCGCGCCGGAACGTCTGGCGACCGCTCCAGACATTCGCGAGGCGATTCGGGAGCGGATTGAGCACGGGCGCGAGTCGGATCTGCTGGTGTTTTCGGGCGGCGTCTCCATGGGCGAGTACGACCTCGTCGAGGCGGTGTTGGCGGAGTTTGGCGCGGAGTTTCTGTTTACCGAAGTCAGAATGCAGCCGGGGAAGCCGGTAGTCTTTGGGTTTTTACCCGCGCGAGGCGATGCGCCGAAGCGGTACTTCTTCGGACTGCCCGGGAATCCGATCTCGACGCAGGTTACGTTCCACTGCCTTGTCGAACCGCTGCTGCGTCTACTGGGCGGCGAGGCGGGGGCGAAGCCGAGATGGGCGCAGGCGACTTTGCTCGAAGCCGTCGCCGGGAAACCGGGGATTACGCGGCTGCTTCCGGCCCGGATGGATGGAATTGGAGTGCGCGTGGTGGGTTGGCAAGGGTCGGGAGATCTGGCAGCGAATGCCCGTGCGAATTGCTATGCGAAGTTTTTGCCGGGGCGCGACTACCGGAAGGCCGAGGTGATTCGCGTGTTGCTTCGGTAATCGTTTGACAAGGACAACAGCAACGGCTTGTTTTGCAGGTTCAGCTCAGAGTCGCATCGTTATGATGGGCATATGGACAAGCTGTCGCATTATGACGAGGCAGGGCAGGCGCACATGGTCGACGTGAGCGCGAAGGTGGAGACGCGGCGCGAGGCTGTTGCCGCAGCATTCGTGGAATTGTCGGAGGCCGTGCTGGCCGCTCTGCCACAGAATCCCAAGGGAAATCCATTGGAGGTGGCGCGGTTCGCCGGGATTCAGGCGGCGAAGCAGACCTCTACGCTAATCCCGATGTGTCACCCGCTGGCGTTGAGCTTTGTGGATGTGCAGGCGACAGTGGTGGCGGGCGGAGTTTCTATCAAGGCGACGGCTGCGACCGTTGCCGGGACGGGCGTCGAGATGGAAGCCATGGTGGCGGCCAGCGTTGCGGCGCTAACGGTCTACGACATGACCAAGGCGCTGGATAAAGGGATTCGCATTCGCGAAGTCGTGTTGCTGCGTAAGAGTGGAGGCAAGAGCGGGGACTACGTTCGCCAGCCCTAAGTTCCCAGTGTCCAGCCCTAAGTTTGCGGTGTTTAAACGGCTTCGGCGATGGTTACGGCGAACAGGTGCTTGTTGTCGGTGAAGGTTTCGGTAGGGGCAAAGCACGAGTCGGCCAGCAGCGCGGCGATCGATTCCGCAGTGAACTTATAGCTATTTTCAGTGTGGATCGTCTCGTCGGGGGCGAAGTCCAGCGTGAGCGCGGGTCCGGCGGAGTTGGCGGGGACGCAGACCTTCTGGCGACAGGTGCTCGCAAGGTGCATCTCGATCCGAGACTCTTCAGAGTTCCACCGGGCCTGGTGGGAGAAGCGATCAAGATCGAAGTCGGTGCCGAGATCGCGGTTCAGGCGCGACAGGATGTTGAGATTAAAGGCAGCGGTGACTCCAGAAGCGTCGTCGTACGCAGCTTGAAGTGCAGCTACAGATTTGTGGCGGCTGGGGGCGAGATCGGTGCCGAGCAGGAGAGCGTCGCCGGGGCAAAGCTGCGAGCGGAGGTTGCGGAGGACGGCGCGGGCCTCCGCCGGCGAGAAGTTGCCGATGCTGGAGCCAATGTAGAGAGCCAGAACTTTTGAACCCGGCTCGCGGTGGATGCGGATGGGGTCGGTGACGTAATTGGCGACTTGCGGCCGGACGATGACTTGCGGAAACTGTCGTTCGAGCGATTCGCGCGCCTCAGCCAGGGCGGTGGGGCTCACGTCGATGGGCTGGTACACGACTCCCTGCTGGAAACGGGTGGCGGCTTCAAGCAGGATGCCGGTCTTGGTCGCGGTTCCGGCGCCGAGTTCAACGATGGTGACGGGGTCATTCAGGTCGAGGAAGATGTCTTCGGAGTAGCGCTGGAACAGGGCGCGCTCAGTTCGGGTGAGGTAGTACTCCGGTAGAGCGGTGATTTGCTCGAAGAGCTGCGAGCCGGCCTCGTCGTAGAAGAGCCACGGCGGCAAGGTCTTTTGCGGGGAGCTAAGCCCAAGGCGAGCGGTAGCGGCGATGGGGTCTACTGCTTCGGCGAGATGGGGCACGGGAGCTCCGGGGTTTGGCGTGCGGTAACGATTCTATGACGCGAAAGCTGCGCCTGTGGATTGAAAAAAGAACTCAGGTAGCGCGGATAACGACATGGGCGAAATGCTGAGACGAGCTATCTTGCCAGGCGCAGGCCGGAAAACTGCCAGCGGGTGGCGGGGTGGAAGAAGTTTCGGTAGGTGGGTCGGATGTGGCTGGCGGGTGTGACGCATGAGCCGCCACGGAGGATAATCTGCGACGACATGAACTTGCCGTTGTACTCACCCAGGGCCCCGGGTAGCGGTTTGTAGCCGGGGTAGCCGGTATAAGGAGAGGCGGTCCACTCCCAGACATCGCCATAGAGTTGCTGAAGGTTTGCGATGGGCGAGGCCGCTGTCGGTTGAAGGATTCCGGTTTCCAGCATATTGGCGTTGGCGGCTTGTGGGGTCTGAAGTGCGGCGTGTTCCCACTCGAATTCGGTCGGGAGACGACAACCCGACCAGCGGGCGAAGGCGTCGGCCTCGAAGAAGCTGAGGTGACAGACCGGGGTATCGAGTACGTCTTCGATCGCCACAAAGCCACTAAGAGTGAAAATTTGATCGCCCGACCAGTACAGCGGCGTCTGCCAGCCTTCTGCGCGGCAGGTTGTCCATCCCTCGGAGAGCCAGAGTTCCGGGCGGGTGTAGCCGTTGTCAGCGATAAAGGCGAGGTAGTCGCGGACGGTAACAGGTCGGTTTGCCAGTTGGAAGGACTGCAGGAAGACCTTGTGC
>JAYVZU010000345.1:0-4603 GCA_043783075.1 Rhodanobacteraceae bacterium | reverse complement strand
AGCAACGAAGACCGGGCCCAAAGGCGCAAATGACCGCGTTCGCATCGCGCTCGTCGGAACCGGCAACCGTGGCCGAGAGGTTTCAGGCCTCTGGACCGCCAATATTCCTGAAGCCCACTATGTCGCCGGATGCGATGTCTTTCAGACCCGCCTCGATCAGGGCATCAAGCTCCTCACCGACAATCAAAACGGCTACAAGGTCGATGCCTACGACGACTACCGCAAGCTCCTCGATCGCAAAGATATCGACGCAGTTCATATCGCGACGCCGGACCACTGGCACGTCAAAGTGATGGAGGACGCCCTCGCGGCGGGCAAGGACGTCTACGTCGAAAAGCCGCTCTCTAATAATGTTGAGACCGCCGTTGCGGGACTCAAGGCATATCGGAAATCCAGCGGACGTCTGGTCCAGTTCGGAACTCAGCAACGTTCTGGAGCCCACTTTCAGGAAGCAGCAAAGATCGTCCAAAGCGGAGCCCTCGGCAAGGTAACTCACGCCGTCTGCGTCTTCCCCGGGACAGGATATGGGATGGCCCCGGAAGCCGAAGCTCCAGTCCCCGCTGGCCTCAACTGGGATGCCTACCAGGGACCCGCTCCCCGACACCCCTTCAAGCCATCACGCCTACGTTGGCGCGGCTGGTGGGATTACGGCGGCGGCCTCATGACCGACTGGGGCGCGCACCTCACACAGCTTGCTCTCTGGTATCTCAACGCCGAGACCACCCCGCCGGAGTTGTCCACCGGAATCGGCCAATACGTCAACTTCGTCAACCCCGACCACGACCAGTCGCCTGACTCTGTCATAAACACCTGGCAGTACCCGGACTTCAACATGTCCTTTATGAATGCAACCCAAAGTGACTGGGAGTTTGGCCGCCAGGGCAACTACTTCTTCGGCCCCAAGGGCAGTCTCCATATTCACCGCTACGGCTACGAAGTCCGTCCACCATCTGGTGCCAATCCCAAGCGTCCGTCGCAGATCGGGGATGACGCCAAGCTTCTAATGGTCCCCTGGCGCGAGCCCGACGACTCCGACAACAACTCGTTCACCATCCTTCATGGTCGGAACTTTATCAAGTCGATGAAGGATCGCAGCAAGCCCATCGTCGATCTCGAAGCTGGCTTCTACGCCTGCCTGCCCTGCCTCCTTGGGGTCAAGGCTGTTCGTGAAGGCAAGGCGTTCCGTTGGGATAACGAGAAGCTCGTAGCGGTCCCTGCCTAGTCGTATTCGTCGGTTTCAACTCAGGCGACCATCACGTTTTTCGACACGGATTGGCTGCCATCTGTTCTGATGAATATGCTTCTCTACTTAAAGGAATTCCGAATGCGATCAAACACTCTTCGACGTGCAGTCTTCGCAATCACGCTTGCCTTGCTTTCAGCCGCTGCAAACACCGGCCACGCACAGACGTCCGCGTCCACACCGGACCAATCTGCCAGCCCTGACATCCCGCTGTGGGCTTACCCTGTCGTCTCTACCCGACCCAAGGTAGCCAGCGCAACGCCAACTCCAAAGCCTGCAGAAGGCTATACTCCCCGCCACGCTCCCGGCAGCACCCAGACCTATACCTCGGCCCAGATCCTCGACCTCTTCAACATTCCCGATTGGTACCCAAATGAACACCCCAAGATGCCGCCCTCGGTCGGCGTAGGCCGGAAGCCCGATGCCGTCCCCTGCGGCTACTGCCACCTGCCCAATGGTCTCGGTAGGCCTGAAAACCAAAGCATCGCGGGTCTTCCAAGGGAATACATCATTCAGCAGGTCGAGGACCTAGCTGCTGGCACACGCCACAGCTCCGAGTCGCGCATGGGCTCCGTCAACTTTATGATCCGGGTCTCAAAGGCTGTAACCCCGGAAGAGTTAGCCGAAGCCGCCGACTACTTCTCCAAACTGAAGCTCACCAAGTGGATTCGAGTCGTCGAAACCGACACCGTCCCCAAAACCCACATCACTGGCGGCATGCTGGTCGCGGAAGACCAAGGCAAAGAGCCAATCGGCTCACGCATCATCGAGGTCTCCGAAGACTACGAGCAGACCGAGCTTCGCAACCAGAAATCGGGCTTCATCGCTTATGTCCCCACCGGAAGCCTGAAGACCGGCGAGTCGATCGTCAAGACCGGAGCCAACGGCAAAACAATGGCCTGCGGCATGTGCCACGGCGCTGATCTAAAAGGCATGGCCAATGTACCCGGCATCGTCGGCCGCTCACCAAGTCAGATGACTCGCCAGCTCATCGACTTCCGCGGTGGCGCCCGTAGTGGTCAAAACGCCGCCATGATGAAGATGCCTGTAGCCAAGTTGACCGACGACGACATCATCGCAATTACCGCTTACCTCGCCTCTCTCGAACCATAAATCTCTGCACCTCATGCAATACACAGGAGACTCCCAGGATGACCAACAACCACCATTCCCTCATCAAGATCGCAGCCGCGACTCTTCTACTCGTCGGCAGTTCCTTCCCCCTTTCAGCTCAACTAGCGTCGGCACCACCGGCAGATCCTTCCGGCTATCGGCCACAAAGCAAAGTAAACGGTGTGCAGGTGACGGAGCCGTACATCGAAGACAAGTACGCAGTCCTCGACGCGCTGCCCGATAAAGCTCCGGCCAAGCCGCTGAAGCCGCGTAAGGTCTTGGTCTTTGCAAAGGCAAACGGCTACGCGCACTCCAATATGCCCATCGCCGCCTTCGCCCTCAAGGCTCTCGGTGACAAGACGGGAGCGTGGTCCACCACGATCAGCTACAAGTACGAAGACTTCACCGCCGAGAACCTCGCCCAGTATGACGCGATGGTCCTCGACAACACCACCGGCACCTTCCTGGACGACGCCGATGAAGCCGCCACCGAAGCACGGCACAAGGCTCTGATGAGCTTTATCCGCGGCGGCAAGGGCCTGGTTCTTCTGCACGCCGCAGGCGATTCCTACCACTCCAACGGTCTGCCCCCGCGCAAGCCCGGCGAGCCACGTCCAGCCAACTTGCAGTCTCTTGCGCAGAAACCCCTTTGGCCCGAGTACAACAAAATCGTCGGCGGATTCTTCAAATTCCACTGGCTCTATCCGCAGCAAGTCACTGTAAAGATTGACGACCCAAAGAGCCCCCTTACTGCCATGTTTCATGGCAAGGAATTCACCATTCACGACGAGATTTACACCTTTGAGCAAGACTCCTTCTCGCGCAAAAATGTCCACGTCCTTACCAGCATCGACTACGCCAAAATGTCCGACGCCGATAAGGCAATCGAAACCCCAGCCACCAAGCGCACTGACGGTGACTACGCTCTAAGCTGGATTCGCCCCGAAGGCAAAGGCCGCCTCTTCTACGAGGTTCTCGGCCACAGCGAGCACGTCTACTCGATGACCCCAATCCTCGAGCAGATCCTCGCCGGAACTCAATACGCCATCGGCGACTTGAAAGCCGACGACAGCCCCAGCGCCAAGTAGTGCCAGCGAACCAGGCAACCTCTGTTCCATAACGTCGAAATAGTAGAAAACAAAAAAGTGGGCTAGCCAGTTATGGCTAGCCCCTTTGCTGCAGCTAGAAAATCTCGCTATTGAAGAACTCTCCGAATATCTCCTGCTCACTCGGCTTATCTTCCGGAAGCGGCTGACTTACCCACGTCGTATGCATAAAGTGCTTCATACCGATATTCTCGCTCGTAATATTTCCGCCCCACGTACCGCATCCAAGGCTTGCAGTCATCGGCATACCGTTGTTGAACGAGCCTGCATTACCCCGCACTTGCGGCTGCCGAACCATAATGCGGCTCACCGGCGCAACAAGTGCAAGCTGATGAATATGGTCAACATCAAACGAGTAGATACCGCAGGAATGTCCCTTGCCACCCACCTCAAAGATCTGCTGAATCATCTTCAGTGCTTTCGCAAATCCGCTGTAGCGGAAGATCGCCAGCACCGGCGATAGCTTCTCGCCAGAGAACACATGCGCCTTGCCGATCTGGTCTTCCTTCACAATGAGGACCGTCTTGCCCGTTGGTAATACAACACCCGCAGCCGTTGCAATATCCGCAGCAGACCGCGCCACTGTCTCCAGCGTCCGATGATTTTCCGCGTCCCACATCACTGCCTTCAGCTTGGCCTTATCCTCATCAGTCGCAAAATATCCACCCTCCTTCTGCAACTGCTCCAGAAAGCCGTCATAGATCGAATCCTCCACCACCAAGTTCCCGTCGAAAGAGCAGCCCGACCCATTGTTATGCGTCTTGCTGATACGCGTATTCATTGCCGCTTCCGCAACATCCGCCGTCTCGTCGATGATCGTCGTAGCATTGCCCGCGCCCACCCCATACGCCGGCTTGCCCAAGCCATAGGCTGCCTTCACCATCGCCGCCCCGCCCGTCGCAACCGTCAGGTCGCAGATCGACATCAACTCCTGCGCCAGCGGAATACTCGGCTTCTCCAGACACTGAATTGCATCCTCCGGCGCGCCCTGCTTCTTCAGCGCCGCGCGCTTGCCACCAATATCCATGCATGAAGCCCTAGTGAGACTCTGCACAAGTTCTGCGTCCACAGTCTGATTGATTAGTCTGAAGTTCAGGGGTGGATTGCGATGAAGCAGCGTAGCTTGGCGTCTCTGGTTCGT
>JAYVZU010000344.1:0-4608 GCA_043783075.1 Rhodanobacteraceae bacterium | reverse complement strand
GGATCTGAGGCCAGGGCTTCAGGCCGTCGAGGTCGAGTTGGACGGTTTCTTTCTTGGTTTCCGTCGCCTTCACTCTGGTGGCCGTGTAGTCGTTGGCGGGTTGCCAGTCTTCTACGGAGAGATGCCATTTGGAGTTTGTCAGGTCGATGGGCGATGGCAGGGAGGCAGCGACTGCGGTCTTGGGTGTGGCGGCAAGCGGGGTAATCAAGGTTGGGCTGATCGCTACGATTGCAGCGACGACATCGTTTGCGATCGGCGTGATCTTGCCGCTCCACGCGTCCATTAAATAGGGTCGGCCTTCGCCTTGTAGGTGAATCTTCTGGTTGAAGGGTTTGCCTTCCGCGGGCTCGAAGAGGTTGCTCGGCTCGTTGGGTGGCGTGATCATTCCCTCGTTGTAGAGGAAGTAGAAGTCGGTGCGCTTGGTGGTGTCGTGGCGGTGAGCACTCAGGACCAGGGAAGGAGACTCAGGGGCCATCGCAGGATGTATGCCGAGCGACCGCAGCAGGGTGGCGTCGTCGGCTGGCGTTCTGCCAGGGGTCTAGTTGGGCGCGGTGCCGACGATGACGATGGGCAGGCCAGCCTTGGTGAGCGCGAGGATGTTGCGAGCGGCGTCGAGCGGCGTCGAGCGGCATCGACGTCTTGACGGGGTCGGCGGCGGGTTGCTGTTCGCTATCGATGATGAAGGCCTTGTAGGCGGGGCGGCCCAGCGTTACGTAAGCGGCGGTTCCGGTTGGCTTCGTCATCGCGAGCAGTTGTGGGTCGAGGTAGTCGCGGGTGTATCCGGCGTGCTGCAGGATTGCGTCGGGCCAGATTTGGAAGCCGTCTTTGACGAACATGGGCTGCGGGTAGAGGTAGCTCTGCATGTAGACGGCCACGTCGACACGGGCTTCACCTTGGGTGAGAACCTGCTGGGTTCGCGCCATGTAGTGGTTGTAGGCGGAGGCGTCGATCCAGAAGGGGTTGCGCGGCCGCCACGCGTTGGCAAAGCCTGCGGGGCCAAAGGAGTGGTAGCCGGGCCACTTGGCGTCGGACGCGTCGCGGTAAGGGTAGACGTGGTAGACCAGCTTGGTGATTCCGCCGGCATAGCTGCGGTGCATGCGGATGATGGCGTCCTGAAAGGTTTGGGCGTACGCCTTGCCGAGTGCGGCGCAGCACTCGGTAGAGAACCATGTGTTGCCCGTGACGTGGTTCGCGGAGGCGATGGGCAGATATCTATCCACCTCGTCGCCGAAGAAGAGGGATTCGGTTTCGGGTCGGTCTAATACGCTGGCAGCAAGGATTTCATCGGGAGTGGTGGTTGTGGGTTCGCCATAAGGTTGCAGCCGGAGCCGGTAGTTGAAGGTGTGGGCCCATTGCTTCATCGGCTTGATGTGGTTCTCGATCCAGAGATCGCCGCGGACTGCGTTGAGGTCGTTGCGGACGCGGGGTGCGCTGCCATCGCTGAAGGTGAAGTTCTTCTCGAAGAGCGCGGCCGCGTTCTGGATGAGGGAGTAGCCGCGACGGGCCTTGAACTCGGCCTCCATGTTGTTGGTCCAGAGCTCGGTTGGGCTGCCCCGGTCGGAGGAGTGCGAGTCGTAGAAGATGTCGCCGGCGTTCTGCTTGAGGAGGGCCTTTACCTCAGGGGGGCCAGTCGGCCTCCATGCCCTGGATGAGTTCGTCGGTGCCAGCTTTGCTGAAGAGGTCCGGCTGCGTGAAGACGCCCTGGGACCATAACGCGATGACCTGCCACTGAGTCTGCGACTGACTGGGGGATGGCGGCGTCCACCTGAGGTTGCCGGTTGTGGAGCTCCGCCGACACCGGACCTGTCGGTATCGGTGAGGGTTGCGGTGAGATCGACGACGGATTTGGGATCGAGGCTGATGGGGCCGGTTGTCTCGCACGCGGCGGCTGCGCAGCGATAGGCGAGGACGGCGATCAGAGAACTGCGGCGCGGTGGGAGAGGAGCGGGTGGGCGGCCGGCTGCACCTCCAAACCCGCGCGCGGGAGTTGGCGGAAGCGGAGCCTTCAGGGTAATGTCTGACACTTCGCCCGTCGCTATAGTTGAGGCGGTGAAGAGCAGCGTCTTGCGGACATTATCTTTGTCGAAGCTGTAGTCGCAGAAGTTAATGGTGGAACCGTGGCTTAGGCTCACCTTGAAACCTGCGGCATTGGCAGCCTGCAGGATTGCGATCAATTGTGGCGTGGCGGGGAAGGTTCCCTGGCCAATTTCGAGACCGGCAATCCCGTGCTGCTTCATCTCGGCGACCTCGGCCTTCAGTTCGTCGGCGGAGAGGTCGGGGGGAGCGTGTTGACGCGGACCCACGGGCGGTCTGTCGCGGGCGGATGCGCGAAGGTCTCGGCGGTGAGTCGGGTGACGGGATTCAGGTCGGGCCAGGATGGGTGCGGGTTGGACGAGAGTGAAGTCTGGGAGAGCGCGATGCGAGTGCCAAGGAGAGTGAAGCAAACGCCGGAAGAACCGAAGTTCGCGAGAGTCCGTGAATACATGCTGGTGATGCTCTTTAGTGAATGGCTGCGTGGAAATTATTGAGACGTATCAATTGGCCCCAATAGTTCCGCTAAATTTATTTGGGGTGTCTACCAGAAGTAGGTTGCTTCGATTTTGGGGCTGCCGGCCTGGCCGTCGATGATCTGGGTGCTGATGACGGCTTCAACGTTTTTTCTGCCGTCACGCGGGGCAAGCCGCTGTAGCGCGACGAGTTCGGCGGGGTCGGAGAGGAACTCACCCGCGGCGCGGGTGCTGGCTTGGCCGATGCCCGCGATGATGATGCAGAGTTGGCCGGTGTCGGGATTGGTGTAGCGCGCGATGATGGCGAACTCCCGGTAGTTGTTGCTGGACTCCTGCACAGGTCGCTCTGTGAACCATTGCGGCGGTTTCGAAGAGGTGCTGTCGTAGATCCACTCCTGCGTGAATGCCGGGTCGTTGCCGAAGCGGAAGTGGAGCGGTTTAGTGAGGCGCATGGTCCAGGGGTTATCGAACGCACCGACGAAGATGGTGGGGCCGTTGCGGATTTCGGAGAGCGACGTGGTGTCGGCCGCGTGGAGGGTGTATTTCTTGCCGCCGCCTTGGAGGACTCCGCCGATTTTGACGATGGCAGCTGCGTCGTCGAGATTGACCGAGTACATGTCGGTCTTGTTCTGAATTTGGCGTGAGGGGTCGTTTGCATCGACCGCCAAGCCGGAGAAAAGGCGTTGCTCGACGATGCAGAATATGGCGGGGTCGGATGAGTTGATGACCGGTCCCCAGAAGTAGTCGATCGGCGACGCGTGGACGGAACGCCAGACGAAGACGGAGGCTACGGCGACGCAAGCGACGGTCATCGACAGGATCAGTGCAGCGCGGAACCTGCTGCGGGGAGCGGTGATTGTTGCCGGGGGCGGTTCGACGGTTTGCTCGACGACTGGGGTGGATGGTTGGTTGGGCCAGTGGAATTGGGGGACGTAGGAGCCGGCGTCGACCGAGATGCGGAGTTCGGTCTCGTGACCTGGCTCCTGGTAGTACTGGGCGATGCGTTTGCGGATCTCGGCGGCGGTGACTCGGACGATGGGGTCGGAGGAGGTGTCGTAGTCGGCTGCGCGGCCGAAGATTTCAACGCCGAGGGTTCGTTCTTTCAGGAGGTCGGTGCTTCCGGAGAGGGTCTTGTGGACTACGAAGCGGAGGAAGGCTGGAAACCGGCGACTGTGATTGAAGTGGCGATTCTCGAGGATTCGCTCAAGCTGCTGCTCTACCGCTGATTTTTCAGCTAGGGTGAGCTGGACCGGATTCCCATTTGAAACTTCAGGCAGCATGATTTCATTCTCGGACCGAATTATACAGCGATCAGAACGAGGTAAATAGTTGTGTCGATGCTGAGCTATTAGCGTTTTATTTTCAACCACTTGCAGTTCTTTACCGGATAAGAATGGAGAGAATACCGCAAAGACCTTACAGCCGACAATCGTGTCCGCATATAGATAGGTGGACCAGATCAGGGCATCAAATCCGGCTCAGTATTAGGGTCGAAATCTTGAAGAAATACTGACTGCGCCGACATTCCCCACTTTTGGAGAGCTACCATGCGGAAGAAACCAGTGAAGGTGAGCGAACCAGAGACAGCTCTATTTGTATCGACGTTTCGCGCGAAGGCGGGTTACGAGTGGATGTTGCTGCATGAGCTGCGGCGATTGGTAACGAATACTCGGCGGGAGAGCGAGTGCCTGTTCTGCGATCTGTATCGTCTGTCGGTCGATCCGGCGGTGTTCGCGGTACACTCCGTCTGGAGCAGCCGGGAGAACTGGTTGAGCAGCGGTGGATGGAAGAACCATCCGGCGGGTATGGGGCTGCTGGATCAGTGTCTGCTGGAGCCGATCGCGATTGTTGCGATGGAAGAGGTTCCTGAGGCGGCGTAAGGTGCTGCGTCGGTTGGGGGAGCTCCTCTCCCCCGGAACTAAAGTATGTAAAGTCTGGATATAAAGGGGTTAAGTCCGGACTTGGTATAGAAAAAGGCTGTCGGCGAGGTGCGCCGGCAGCCTTTTTGTTTGCTGTCTTAATTGTAAGTGGGTGGGGGTAGTGATCGTGCCATTTATTTTGGGGTGGAAGTTGTTTGGATTGTGTGGGTTGCGGGGAGCGG
>JAYVZU010000343.1:0-4613 GCA_043783075.1 Rhodanobacteraceae bacterium | reverse complement strand
CGGCTTCAGCCGCGCCGCAAACGGAGCGGAATCAATCCGGCTTTAGCCGCCGAGGGAATGCTTCGGGACAGGCGTCTACTTTTCAATGTGCTCTCAAGCGATCAGTGGATCAGTTTGGTGTCTCGGCAATCCAAGATTCCGAAAACACCGGTTTCCGCGCACTACACCTTTCCATGGGGTCGCTGACAAAGACAGATGTCTGAATTACCCACCACACAACCTCAACCAGCAACGCTAAACTCAGATCGGTGAACCGTGGACCCTGAGATCGAAAAGCAGCTAATCGGCAAGACCAAACTTCTTCTTGAGGATGACGCGGCAGAATGGATAGCTGTTGAGGCATTGTGGCGGCCACATGTTGATCAAGCCGATGCGGATGCTCGATTCCATTTGGCAGATTTCTACCTCGATTATGTCTATGACGAGGGGCCCGAGAAAGAAGCCGAAATGAAAGAGCTTCTCCGTCTTGCAGCTGGTCAGGGGCACGCGGACGCAATTTATCGGTTACGCCAACAGTATCCGGAAGGCGCGGAACGTGACGCGTTATTGCTCAAAGCAGCTGACCTCGGCAGCTTGGAAGCACAACGTGATCTGGGAGCTCTCCACGCAACTGGGGACTGGACCGGGCCGCATGACGCGGTTCTTGCAGCCGATTGGTATCGACGTGCGGCTGAGCGAGGTCACCCAGATGCACAGTACAACCTGGGCTTCATGTACCTACGCGGCGAAGGGGTCCAAGCTGATCCTCACGCAGGTTTGCAATGGCTGCGGCGTTCAGCTGACCAAGGGGATGAGTTTTCGTTCCGGCTTCTTGCCGACCTTTATCGGAACGGCTACTACGGTGTCCCTGCGGACGCAACACAAGCCGCGCTTTGGGATGAAAAGTATCGTAGGTCCGAACTCGATCGCATGACCAAGCAAAAGATAAGCTGACGTTACAAAGTGCGTACCGCCCCTAAAGTTGGATTATCAGAACCAGCAGCAATTCACTTCAGATAGACCAATGGCGTATCTGCTTTACATGGAAACCCGACGGACCACACGAGGTTGAAATTGTCGACTATCACTAAGACCAGCGCCGCAAGCAACCCAGTCCGCATCACGATCACCAAGCCCGCAGACAGCTGGCCGATCCGCCGCATTACCACCCATCCCGGCGAGATCCTCCGCGAAGACTTCCTCCTCCCCATGGGCCCCACCGCCAACCAACTCGCCACCCGCACCATGCTGCCTCCCACTCGCATCGGCGAAATCCTCCACCAACGCCGCAGAGTCACTCCCGACACCGCACTCCGCCTCGCCCGTTTCTTCGGAACCTCCCCGGAGTTCTGGCTCAACCTCCAGGCCGCCCACGACCTCTCCAAAGCCCGCCTCGAATCCGAACAAGCCCTAAAGTCCATCCAACCCCTCCGCGCCTAATCAGGGTGCCCCATGATTCGACAGTCCCACCGTCGACCATGGGGTTATTCACCTCAATCAGGGATGAGACAGTTTGGCGTCTGGGATGCTCAACGTTTCGTATAGACCCGTTGCCAAAGTGACTAAGGGCCATCGAAGTTTCACGACTCTACAAAAAATTGTGGCGTGCGTGCGACAGTAAACAAGTCAAAATACTCAACATTCCCAGCTGCATCCCGAACATAAGGCAGAAATGCGCTAACGGAATCTTCCGACCGATGTTCAAGGCTGAAGCTGATGACATCGAACTTGGTCGCTTGCCCCGGTGGAACGGTCCGAGCGTCATAACAGATCGCCGCAGCACGAATTTCTCCGGAAACCGCCTTCTCCCTGAACATGTCGGTCAGGCCGTCTATCAAGACTTGCCCCAAAGGAAACTCTTCACCCGTAGTCACCGCCATCCACTGAATCTCGCCATTGACGTACATAACGGCTCCGTAGGGGTTGAACGATCCGTGTTCGCTGACCATCGACTTCGCGAACGAAAGCAGGGAGTCGACGAGCGATTGAAAATCCGCACTAAGATGGTCCAACTGTCTCATACGGCATCGTACCCCGCCCATCCCCAAACTTCCCACACCCCCGCACACCCGCCCCGTCCGGTAAAGTAAGTCTGTCGCCCAAACGGCTTACGAGGATCGCATGTCCCCACTCCGCCCCATCTCCACCCTCTGGCTCCTGCTCGCCGCAACCCTGACATTCGGTCAAGTTCCCCAGGCCCCCGCCGCGCCCCAGCAGCCCGCGGCGGACGTCACCGAAACCCCCGGCGGTGCCCGCACCCCGCCCCGCAACGAGCCGCCCGTAGAAGGCTTCGTCCGCCGCGACCGCGACACGGTAACCCTAAATCTCCCGCAAGCCGGCCAGTCCAAGTCCCTCATCCTCCACGACTTCGACTTCAACGGCGAGCCCGTCGACACCTCCAAGCTCCACCTCCACCTGCTCTCCCCCGGCGTATACGAGATCTCATCCCTCGCCTACACCGTCGGCTACTGGCGCCTGCGCGTCACCGATTCCGCTGCCTACTACGGCCTCGGCGAGCACTTCGACACCCTCAATCACTCCCACACCATCGTCCGCAACGTCTCCATGGACAACGGCAATCGCAAGGGTTCGAACGTCTACAAGGCCGTCCCCTTCTTCCTCTCCACCACTGGCTACGGCATGTGGCTCGACACCACCGGCGAAGCCACCTTCGACATGAACGCCTCGAATCGCGACGAAGTGATCATCGACGCCGCCACCAACCGCCTCCGCATCGTCCTCTTCACCGGAACCAACTCGGAGGCCGGCCGCTTCCCCGCCATCCTCACCGCCTTCACCGCGCTCGAGTCGCCGCAGCGCCCCATTCTGCCGCCCTACTGGGCCTTCGCCCCGTGGCAGGCGCGCGACTACCACCAGAATCAGGCGCAGGTCCTCGAAGATATCGACAAGACTCGCGAACTCGGCCTCCCCGCCTCCGTCATCCTCATCGACTCCCCCTGGACCACCGGCTACAACTCCTACAAGTTCAACCCCAAACAGTTCGACGACGCTCCCGGCATGATCAAGCACCTGCACGAGGCCGGCTTCAAGATGGTCCTCTGGCACACCAGCTGGATCAACTCCAAGACCAACCCGCCCGGCGAGGCAGGCTTCGAAGGCAAACTCGACGAGAAGAGCAGCAACTACGACGAGGCCGCCAGCAACGGCTACTTCGTCAAAACCCCCGACGGCAAACCCTGGGTGGGCACCTGGTGGAAGGGCAAGGGCTCGCTCATCGACTTCACCAACCCCAACGCCAAGCTTTGGTGGCAAAATCAAGTCCGCCAAGCCATCACCGCCGGTGCCGACGGCTTCAAAGATGACGACGCCGAGGGCGCGTTCTTTGGCGGCTCCGGCGACGTCAAATTCCACGACGGCACCGACCCCCGCGTCATGCGCAACCGCTACGGCTCCCTCTACAACAACGCCATGGAAGAGCTCATCCAGAAGGACCTGAAGGGCAACGGAGTCCTCTTCGCCCGCTCCGTCACGCAGGGAGCCAACGGCATCGGCTTCCTCTGGGGCGGCGACAACGAGGCCAGCTTTTCTGTAGACAACGGCCTTCCGACCGTCGTCACCGCAGGGATCTCCGCCGGAATCTCCGGCATGCCGCTCTGGGGCGCAGACATCGGCGGCTACCTCGGTCAGCCCGACACACCCAACACCCTCCTCCTCCAGCGCTGGACCGAGTACGCCGCCTTCACCCCCATGATGGAGGTCATGTCCAGCAAGAACATTGTCCCATGGACCTTTGACCGCAACTCCCCCGCCGGCACCACTCCCGCAAGCGCCAGCGGCACACCAGCGTTCGACACCTATAAGAAGTTCGTCACGCTCCATATGTCGCTCTTCCCCTACCGCTACGCCGCCGCTCAACACGCCGCGCGCACCGGCATCCCGCTCATCCGAGCCCTCGTCCTGAACTACCAGGACGACCTCCGCGCCCGCTCCATCAAGGATGAGTACCTCTTCGGACCCGACCTCCTCATCGCCCCTGTCATCGACGAGAACACCAGCCGCGTCGTCTATCTGCCCGTCGGCGAGTGGATCAACCTCTTCTCCGGCGAGCCTTTCACCGGTCCCAGAATCGTAGTAGCCAAGGCCGCAGCCGACGAAATCCCCGTCTACGCCCGTCGCGGAACCATCCTGCCGAAGATTCCTGAAGACATCATGACCCTCGTCCCGCAGTCGGAATCCGGCAACAAGACCGTCAAAACCCTTGATGACCGCCGCGTCTACGAGCTCGTCGGCCCTGCTGCCGAATCCGCCACCAGCATCCTAGACTTCGAAGGCCGCACCGTCCTCCGCAGCGAAAACACATTGCAGATCACCGGCCCGGAGGCGGCTCCCGCCGTCGCCCACATCCTCCTCCGCTGGCGCTTCTCCACCCCCCACTCCGCCACCGTCAACGGCGCCTCAGTCGCCATCCACAACGACGCTAACGGCATCCCCACCATCGAGTTCGACTACACCGGAAACTCCTCCATCTCCTGGCAGTAACCAACCCTCCGGGTGCCCCATCTCGTTTAGTTTCATCGAACGAGGTGGGGGTTTCTATGTGCAATAGACGGGTTTTTCCACGCTCAATGCTACCCTTAGACCAACGATCCAATAGCTATACGACGCATTTGTAC
>JAYVZU010000342.1:0-13796 GCA_043783075.1 Rhodanobacteraceae bacterium | reverse complement strand
GTGGTTTGGACGTTCATTAGTTCCTCACCTGCGCGGCTGCTTCTGTCTGCTGCGTCAAAACGGAGGCCTTGACGTTCTGGTAAATCCCAAACTGCGTCGGCTGGGGCGTTCCCATCTCAGAGTCGATTGCAGCCAGCATCGCATTATCCGACGCCAGTTCAAACTGATCATGCTCCGGGTGTACAGCCTCCGCCGAGGTCATGGAAGCGGTCGAATTCGACTCGGTCAACTGACCCGCACCGTGCTGAAAGCTGGTGTGCAGAGCGAATGTCGCCGCGAGAACCAACGCGGCCGCACCGGACCAGACCGCCGGCATAGTCAAGCGGAGCGTAGCTTTGTGGCGTGCAATATCACGCGAGATCGTGTTCGAGCGGGCTTCAGACCAGGCCAGCGACGCCGTGTTGAAGGCCGCCATCTGGGCCTGCAACTCGCTCTGAAATGCAGTAAAGCGCACCGTGCAAGGCTCACACGTCGCAAGATGGGCGGAGGCCGCCGGCAACGCGATGCCGAGCAGGACTTCGTCGAGTTGGTCCTCGGAGAGATGCGTTACGGCAAAATTCTGGGGTGTCATGACTGTGCTCCAAGTTGGCTGCGCACGGCCTTCAAAGCCCTGTGCAGATGCGTCTTGACGGTATTGATGGGCATGCCCATTGCTTCAGAGATGTCAGACAGGTCCATTTCGTCGGAAAACTTCATCAAAAAAACCGTGCGCTGATTCAGAGAAAGCGCCTCTATGATACCGGAGAGCCGCGCAACTTGCTCTTTCGCGATCAACTGCTGTTCCTGTGTACTGTTATCGGCGGCGATAAATGATGCGACATCCGTCACATCGACTGCCGTGGCCTTCGCCTGCTTCCAGAACTTGAACTTCTGGGTCCGCTGGTGGTCGCGGATCAAATTGACCGCAATACTGGTCAGCCAGGTGTTCACGCTGGAGTCCCCACGGAAGCTTTCGCGGGCGTTATAAGCCTTCAGCAGACAATCCTGAGTAATCGTCTCCGCCAAATCCGGGTCGCCAGTCGAGAACGTGACGAATCGCAGGAGCCGGGCCCGGTAGGTCTTCACCAGCTGATCAATGTCGTCCAACTCGCGGATTGCGCGGCCCTCTGTCCGTAGAGGCCATTCTAGTGCGACACAGGATGAAGGATAAGTCCGCAAAGTGTTTTCTCCGGCTGGCGTTCGGGCAAATTTCGCCTTCACAGGAGTAGACGGGACTTATTGTGGGTCGGATTACGAAAAAGTCATTTCGTAGCCCTCAAAATTACGGAATCAACTCCGTCGCCGTTGCCGCACTCAACTGGTGGATCGCCAACCACGTCTGCAGGTAAGCGTTCAAAGCGTCCGCAGTCGCCGAACGAGTGTCGCGCAGCGCATCCAGATAGTCGATCAACGCAAGCCCCCCGTGCTCAAACGCAAACTGAGCAATCGAAAGAACCTCCCGCGACTCATCCAGATAATGCTGTGTAAAACGGTCCGAAAGCCGCTTCGACTGGACATAATTCACCCATGCCTGGTCCACATCCGACATCACCTGATTGCGGGCGGCGATCTCCGCAAACCGACTCGCGTCCGCCTGAAACCGCGCCGTCTCCTTGTTCCCCTGATTCTTGTCAAAGATCCGAATCGGAATATTGACATTGAATCCAAACGAGTTGTAATAGCCAGACTTGTCAAACTCCGCTTCCACCGTAGGGTCAGCCGTCCCATTGGAGTTCGCCACCTTCACATTCGACCGAGCG
This sequence comes from Rhodanobacteraceae bacterium, assembly GCA_043783075.1. Lineage (GTDB taxonomy): Bacteria > Acidobacteriota > Terriglobia > Terriglobales > Acidobacteriaceae > Edaphobacter. Next base: position 12,057 of record JAYVZU010000342.1, on the reverse strand, counting down.
ACATTCACCCCAAGGCGCGCAGCAGCATAGTCCGGCCGATTCACAATCGCCTGCTGCTGCAGGTCGGCCTGCGTCTGCGTCACGACCGCCGGAATGATGTCGCCGGTGATGTCGAAATCCTCGCGTGGCGAGTCAATCCCCATCAGTGTCTGAAGCTGGTCCGACGCCTGCCGTAGACTAACGGTCTGCGCAGACTCGTCGCTCTCAAAGTTGCCCAACTGCAGGTCGAGCCGCAGGTAATCCAGCTTGCCCAGATCGCCAGCCTTGTAGCGGTCATTGGCAATCTCAACCTCGTGCCGGAAGTCTTTCAGCGTAGCCGTCGAAAGCTCCAGCGCCTGTTTGGCGATCAGCATTTGGGAGAATGCCGTCTTCACATTGAGCAGGGTCGTACGGATTGTGTCCTGCAACTGCGCCTGGGTCTGGGCAGTCGTCGCCTTGGCAAAGTCGATACGCAAATGTCGTTTGTCGCCGCGTTCAAATAGCCGCGAGGCCTGAAACGCATAAGCCGGCGGGTTGCCTTCTGATCCATCCACCGGCAGGGTCAGATTCGTCCCGTTCACCCCAAAGTAGGGATTGGCGCGGACAGCCGCCTGCTGCTCCTGCGCCCGAACGGCGCTCAGGTTGCGATCCGCCGCCAGCAACGTCGGGTTCTTGGCTTTCGCCACGTCCACAGCCTGCTGCAACGTCAGCGCTCCCGGCTTCGACGGTGCAGGTTGCCGCGGGTCAAGCGCCGCACGTACGTTTGCTGCGTAGTCCTGCGCGGCAGACGGGTGAGGAGCCGGGGCTTGCCCGCGTATCGCCGGTCCCAAAGCGCCGGCCAGAAGAATCAACGCCAGATTGCGGTTGCAAAGTGTCGGGAACATGTTGAGCGGCCTCAATTTGCATACTCCGTATCGGGTTGGGGCAGTACGTCATTGCTGCGCGCGATCAATACATACAGCGTCGGCAGCAGGAAGATACCGACCATCAGCGCGCCAATCAGGCCGCCGACAATGGCAATGGCGAACGGTCGCTGCGAGTCGGACCCAATGCCGTGCGAGAGTGCGGCGGGCAACAAGCCAAGCGTCGCGACCATCATCGTCATAATGATCGGCCGCAACCGTAGCACCGCCCCTTCCAGCGCAGCTTCCTCCACCGTCTGGCCGCTGGCGCGCATCTGGTTGATGCACTCCAGCATAATCACGCCGGTCTGTACCGAGACCCCAAACAGCGCCAGAAATCCAACGCCCGTCGACACACTAAAGCTGTTGTGCGTCAGCAGCAGAGCGATCAAGCCACCGGTCGGCGCAATCGCGACATTCGCCAGCACCAGCAGCGCCCATTTGAACGAATGGAACATGCCGTACAGGATCATGAAGATGATGAGGATCGTGATCGGGCAGACGATCATCAGCCGTCGCGAGCTGCGCTTCTGGCTCTCGTATTCGCCGGCCCAATCCAGCTTGTACCCTGGCGGCAGCGACACCTGCTTCGTCACCTTGGCCATCGCCTCTTCTACCGTCGTCCCCAGATCGCGATTCCGCACGCTGTACTTGATCGCCACGAACCGGACACCATTTTCGCGGCCAATGGATTCGGCTCCGTCGACCGTTTCAAGGTGCGTCACCTGGGCAATCGAAACCCGCTCCCCCGATGGCGAAATCAATCGAATCTTGCCGATCTTCTCTGGCGTCGCGCGATACTTCTGGTCGTAGCGAACAGTGACGTCGTACCGAGCTTCGCCGTCCAGCACCTGCGTCACAGCGCTTCCGCCCACGGCGCTCTCAATCGCATCTTGAATATCCGCAACATTGATGCCATACCGAGCCGCCGCCGCACGATCCACCGTATAGTTCAAATTCGGCTGGCCGATAACGCGAAACAGCCCAAGATCTGCGACGCCTTTTACCGAGTTCATTACGCTGACAATCTCGTCGCCCTTCTTCTCCAGCGTCTTCAGGTCGGTTCCGTAGAGCTTCACCGCAAGCTCTCCCTTGACGCCGCTAACAGCCTCTTCGACGTTGTCCGAGATTGGTTGCGAGAAGTTCCACGTCACACCCGGTGTCTTCTCCAACTCCCGGTCCATGGCTGCGATCAGCTCTTCCTTGTTCTGCTCGAAGACTGGCCGCCACTCGGCCTTCGGCTTCAGGTCAACGAAGTATTCCGTGTTGAAGAATCCGGTCGTATCCGTGCCATCGTCGGGGCGCCCACTCTGGCTAATCACCTGCGTGACCTCGGGAAAAGAGTGCAGAATTAGTCGAGTTTGATTCGCGATGCGAAGGCTCGCACTCGGGCCGGTCGATGGTGCCAGTGACCCGCGAACCCAGATTGCGCCCTCATCAAGATGCGGCAGAAACTCTGACCCGATAACGCCGCTGAACGCGAGGTATCCGCTCAGGATCAACATCAAAGCAGCTCCGCCCAGCGGGACATACTTGTGTTCCATCGCCCACTTCGCGTCCTTGCGATAGCGCCTCGTGAGCCACGTCATCAGCGGATTTTCCCACTCCCGAGTCTTCTGCCCAAACATCAGGCTCGCAAGAACTGGCGCAATCAACATCGAGAAAATCAGCGCGCCCAGCAGCGCAAACGCAACCGTCCAGGCCATCGGTTTGAACAGCCGTCCTTCGACCGACTGCAGCGTAAAGATTGGTAGATACGCCGTGATGATGATCGTGATCGCGTAAAAAACTGGCCGCTGAACTTCGTGCGCGGCCTCCCGAATCTGTTCCCCAACCGTGCGGTCGGCGCGCTTGCCATGGCTCAGGTGTCGAACGATGTTCTCGACCATCACCACCGCTCCTTCAACCACCATGCCAAAGTCCAGAGCCCCCAGACTCAGCAGGTTGGCCGGAATATGCGCGAGGTCAAGGCAGATGGCCGCAAACAACAACGCAAACGGAATCGTGATCGCAACGATCAACGCTCCGCGCGCATTGCCCAGGAAGAGGAACAGAATCAGCGAGACCAGTACGATCCCCTCGGTCAGGTTGTGCAAGACCGTATGGGTCGTCAACTCAAGTAAATTGCTGCGATCGAGGAAGGGAACAATCGTCACGCCCTTAGGCAGCGTGTGCTCGTTCAACTCCTTCACCTTCGCATGAATACCTTCGAGAACCTTGTCGGAGTCTTCACCCTTCTGCAGCAGTACAACTCCCTCTACAACATCGCCATCATCGACAAGCTTGCCGTCCTTACGTCGGATCGTCTTGCCGATCTGCCCCAGCCGAATCTTCGGCCCTTCGACCACTCTTGCAATGTCGCTGACCTTCACCGCAGTACCGCTCTGCGACTTCAGCACCGTGTTCTCAATATCGTGCGAAGTCACAAACAAGCCGACCTCGCGGACATTGATCTGCTGTTCGCCCTGCTCGATAAAACTACCGCCAGCGTTCGTATTGTTCGCCGCAAGCTGCTGCTTTACCTGTGCGACAGAAAGCCCATACGCCAGTAGCTTTTCAGGGTCGGGGATAACCTGAAACTCCTTGGTCACGCCCCCAAAACTGGAGACGTCAACCACCCCTGGCACGCTGCGGAACTGCTTCTCGAGCTGCCAGTCCTGGATGCTCTTCAACTCCATCGTGCCGTACTGCGGGTCGGTGCTCTTCAGTGTGTACCAGTAGATCTGCCCGACCGGGCTCCAGTCGGTGCCGATCTGCGGCTGCAGGCCAGCCGGCAGCCGCACCTGCGTTAGCCGCTCCAGAACCTTCTCGCGATTCCATTCATTCGCGCTGTCGTCGTCAAAGATCATCGTCACGCTGGAGAGTCCAGCGAGTGACGTAGACCGCAGATGCGCCATGTGCGGGATTCCCGCGACAGCAATCTCCAGCGGCACCGTCACCTGCTGCTCTACCTCTTCGGCAGCACGACCCGGCCACTGCGTAATCACCGTCACGTAGTTGTTTGCGACGTCGGGGTACGCCTCGACGGGGAGGTTGTGGAACGAGATCGCACCCCATCCAAACAGCAAGATCGCGAAGATCAGAATCACAAAGCGATTGCCCAGCGCAAAATCTACAAGCTTCTCGATCATTGCTGATCCGCCGTATTCTGTAGGTCCAGTGCGTTCGATACGACCTGCTGCCCGTCGGCTAATCCAGACAGAACCTCGATCACGTTGCCTTCCAGCGTGCGGCCCGTCTTGATCTGCACCCGGCGAAAGCTGCCCTCGCTATTCGTCGGAACAAAAACAAACGAGCGATCATGCAACTGCAACACAGCATTCGCGGGAACCACGACCACAGAATCCGCGCGACCCGAGAGCAGAGTCGCAGAGGCAAACATCCCGATCCGCAACTGGTTACCGGGGTTCGCGACCTGGATGCGAATCTTCGCCGTACGAATGCTTGGATCGAGCACCGCACCGATATCGCTGATACTGCCGGAGAATACCTTGCCGCCGAAAGCATTCAGCCGAACGTCGGCGTGCTGCCCCATGTGGACCTGCGCCAGGTCATTCTCAAACACATCGCAGATCACCCACACGTGCGATAGATCGGCGATCAGAAACGAACCCGCCGCACCCGCGTATGTAATTCCCGCAACCCCCGCCGCCGTCGTGTTTTGCGAGATGATCGTCCCACTTGCCGGTGCGTAGATTTTCACGCTATCGCTAGGGTGATCTTTATCGACGCCGAGAATCCGCAGCTGCTGCTCCGTCGCCGTCACATCGGACTTTGAATCGTCGTCTGCCGTCTGAGCGACTTCAAGCTGCGTCTGCGGGATAGCACCCTTGTCAAACAGGAGCGTGTCGCGATCGAGCGTCACATGAGTCAGGTGCTCATCATGTACAGCCTTCTGATAGTTGTTGAATGCCGTCGAAACATCAGGGCTTTGCACTTCCATTACCAGCTGGCCCTTGTGAACCACGTCGCCCAGACCGACATGCAGCGCAACAACCCGGCCATTGGCCAGCGACAGCACTGGAATCTCGCGCGAGACATCGGGGTTTACCGCCCCCGTCACATTCACAGAGCTCACAACATTTTTCGTAGTCGCCCGAACGAAACCAAATCGCTCCGGCTTCTCCACTTTCACAGTGTCGCTCTCTGCGGGGCTTACGCCAGCCGCAGCCGGTGGAGCCTCTTCAGCCGTGCGATTCGCACTCTCGTGCTTGCACCCTGCCAGCGAAAGAGCAAGCAGAAGAGAGAGTGTCGTCAGCCGTGGAACTCCTGCGTTCTTTGTCATCATCACGTCTTCTCGATGTCCTCGTGTCTCCTGGCTTCGCGCAAATAGAACTCGTCGCCGGGGGAACAAATCATGCTCGAACCGAAGTTAGCACTGATAAATAGGCTATCCCAAAGGTGGTTTGGAATTGGTCTGGCTGGCGGCATCCTTCGATACGCGGGCCCTATCTTTTGATAATTTTTGTGCGGCACACTGCGGCAATCGAAGATACTGGCGAGAGTGAAAGATGTCTCCTCACATTCGCAGCGTGGTTCTGTGTTGAGCGGCCCACCGCTCTTCAGCAGTCGCCGCTTCATTCTGTCGGCGGGGCTCGCCGCCATTGCGCTGATCGCAGTCGCCGACCGCTCGCTTGCCAATGGAATTCCGTTGGCTCTGCTCTATCTCGCGCCAGTCGTGCCAATGAGCACGGTGCTGCGCCGGTCACAAATCCTGCTGCTCGGCGTGTTTTGTGCCGCAGTTGCTGAACTCTCCGACGAATTCCCCTGGACGTTCGCTCAAGGTGTGCCACGCGACATCCTCTACTTTTTCGCCTATACCGCGGCTGGCCTCTACGTGTCCGAAGTCGTGGCGCGGCGCCGGTCCGAGATCAACCACGTCGCCGAGCTCGAAGCCGAGATGAGCGCACGCCGCGAGGTCGAGGAGCAGCTTCGGCTGGTCGTCGCCAACTCCTCCATCGCCATCATCACGGCGGACGAATGGGGAACAATCCTCCATGCCAACGATGCCGCAGGAAGTCTCTTCAGCGCCGAGAACGAATCGGCATCGACCAAGCTTCAGGGAACCCTGCTCAACGCCGTGATCCCGTCACTGGCACGTGTCCAGATTCGCAAACAGGGCTGGGAACATCTGCGAACCATGATGCAGTGCCAGGGATTTCGTGCCGGCAAAGAACCCTTCCTCGCTGACGTGTGGTTCTCGACCTACATGACGTCACGCGGTGGTCGCCTGACTGCAATGATCATCGACTCCTCGCTCGAAATTCGCGATCGCGAAGAGGCAAACCTGGAGCAGGTTCTCGTTGGATCACGACTTGCCATTGGTGCCGTCTCCCATGAAATTCGCAATGTCTGCGCCGCGATCTCCGTGGTGCAGCAAAATCTTGGAGCAGCCTATCGGACCAACCCACCACCGGAAGACGTCATCGCTCTAGGCCAACTGGTTCGCGCACTGGAGCGCATCGCATCAGTGGAGCTTTCGCTCGTCAAGCGGCAGGCATCCAAGGTTGGGCTGGACCGATTCATCCGTGACCTTTACATCATCGTGAACCCTTCACTCCGAGAAGCCGGAATCACACTGGACTGGCGCGTAGGTGCCGATCTCCCCGACGTATGGGCAGACCAGCAGAGCCTGCTGCAGGTCTTCCTCAACCTCGTTCGCAACGCGCAAAATGCCCTGGAAGGTGTTGAGAACCCGCGACTCATAATCCATGCCGAGGTCAAACTCAATCAGGTACAAATCACCGTGTCGGACAACGGACCCGGCGTACTGAATCCCGAGCAACTCTTCCAGCCATTCCGTCCGCGGCAGGGATCAGGTTCAGGCCAATCCGGCCTTGGCCTCTATCTGTCTCGCGCGATGATGGTGAGTTTTCACGGCAATCTTCGCTACGAAACAACAGTTTCCGGAGCCGCCTTTGTCGTCGAGATAGGAAAGGTAGAGGCAGAACTATGAAGGTCGATACCTCGGTTGAAATTCAGATTGTGCTAGTTGACGACCACACCCTCTTTCGCGAGGGTCTGCGCCGTCTGCTCGATGGCGAAAAAGGCATCAAGGTGTGCGGTGATTTCGATTCGGCTGAAGCGGTCATGGCTGCGCTCAACGATGGTCTGCAGTTCGATATCGCGCTGGTGGACTACGAACTGACCATCGCCAGCGGACGCTCCACCAATGGACTTGACCTGCTCCGTCAGATTCGGGCAGACAGGCCCGGCGCGAAGATTCTCTTCGTCACAGCCGGCATGCAGATGGCCGACCTGATGTCGGCGCTCAAGGATCTAAACGCCGGCGTCTTCCTCAAGACCGAACCCATCGCCGAACTGATGTTGGCGATTCAGAGAACGGCAAAGGGAGAGCGTTGGGTTTCGTCCGGAGCCGCGCTTGCTTTGGTCGAAAACCAACAGTCCCAGGTCGATCAGGAGAAGCTCCATCATGACCCGCTCAATGATCGCGAGAGCCTGGTCTTGCGCGGCGTGCTGGAAGGTCTGAGCAACAAGGAGATTGGAGCCCGGCTGGAGCTGACAGAAAGCTCCGTGAAAGCAGTTTTACAGAAGCTGTTTGAGAAGACCGGAGTCCGCAGTCGCTCGCAATTGGTCCGGTACGCCATCGAAACGCAAATCGCCCCACGCTAGATTCATTCCGTTTTTTGCTCTAGATAGTCGACCGTTCCCCAGCCGTTGACAACGCAAACGGCCTCTATTTGCCCGCGCACGGTAGACTAGAGGTATGCCTCCTATTTTGAATGCTCAGGGCGTGTCGAAGCGCTTTGGCGCTGTCCCCTTGTTTGATGAGATTTCGTTTACTGTCTCCGATGGTGATCGTATTGGTTTGATCGGCCCCAACGGCGCCGGAAAGTCGACCCTGCTGAAGGTTTTGGCCGGTGAAGAAGATACCGACGCCGGAGAAGTCTCCACCCGCAAGCGCGCCCGCATCGGTTACGTCCGGCAGGAGTCTACCTTCGCACCCGGCCTCACCATTCGCGATGTCTTTGAGAATGCTCTCGTTAGCGCTGGCGTTCCCGAGGCCGAGCGTGAAGGTCGCCTGCGCGAGACCAGCGGTCGCGTCGGCTTCCCCGAGCTCTCCGCCGAAGCCGCAACCCTAAGCGGAGGCTGGCGCAAGCGGCTGGCAATCGCCGAGGCAATGGTCTCCGGCCCAGACATTCTACTGCTCGACGAGCCGACCAACCACCTTGACCTCGCCGGTATCGCATGGCTGGAAGAGACGCTGAAGCAGGCTCCCTTTGCCTGCGTCATGGTCAGCCACGACCGTTACTTCCTCGAGAATGTCGCGAACGAAATGGTTGAGCTGAACCGCGTCTATGCCGATGGTTTGCTGCGCGTCAAGGGTTCATACACCAAGTTCCTCGAAGGCAAGGAGCAGTACCTCGACGCGCAGAGCAAGCTGCAGGACGCGCTGAAGAATCGCGTAAAGATTGAGACAGACTGGCTGCGCCGCGGACCCAAGGCTCGCACCACCAAGTCCAAGGCCCGCATCGACAGCGCCAACGACCTGATCGGCCAGTTGAAGGAAGTCAACCAGCGCACCCAGACTTCGAGCGCCGGAATCGACTTCTCCGCGACCGAGCGGCAGACCAAGCGGCTCGTCGAGTTCGACCACGTCAAGTGTGTTCTCGGCGAAGGCGCGACAGCGAAGACCATCGTCGAAGACCTCAGCTTCCTCATCACCAACGGCGTTCGCGTCGGTCTCGTCGGGCCAAACGGCAGCGGCAAGACGACCATTCTGCGCATGTTGACCGAAGAACTCCAGCCAGTCAGCGGCGAGATCAAGAAGGCGGCGTTCCTCAAGACTGTCTACTTCTCGCAGACCCGTGAACTGGATGAATCCGTCACCCTGCGCCGTGCGCTCGCGCCGGATTCCGACTCCGTGGTCTATCAGGGCCGCGTCGTCCACGTCGCCAGCTATGCGGACAAGTTCCTCTTCACCAGCGAGCAGCTCAACCAGCCGGTCGAACGGCTAAGCGGAGGTGAACGCGCCCGTGTGCTGATCGCGAAGCTGATGCTCGAACCAGCCGATCTTCTGCTGCTCGACGAGCCGACCAACGACCTCGACATCCAGACCCTGGAGATCTTGGAAGCCAGCCTGCTCGAGTACACCGGCGCGCTGGTCCTCGTCACGCACGACCGTTTCATGCTCGACCGCGTCTCCACCGTTGTCCTCGGCCTCGACGGCAAGGGCGGAGCCGAGCGGTTCGGGGACTACTCCCAATGGGAGCAATGGGCCCGCACGCAGGGTGCGAAAGAAGAGGGCGCAGGCGAGGCAGAAGCCAAGCCGTCGGCCAATGAAAAGAACACAGGCAAGAAGAAGCTCTCGTACCTTGAGGCTCGCGAGTACGCGCAGATTGAGGCCAAGGTCGATGAGGCTGAAGAGCGCCTGAACGCCGCGCGCGACGTCCTCGACGACCCGAGCGTCGCGACAAACGCCGAAGCTCTGACCAAGGCGCTGCACGAGATGGAGCAGGCGCAGTCTGAGGCTGACGGACTCTATCAGCGGTGGGCGGAGTTGACGGAAAAAGCTGGCTAATTCTGTAGGTTCATGGTGAGGATGCGGTATGCTGCTCTCACCATGAAAAATTTAGTGTGTGCCTTCGGATTCGCAGCGGCGTTGGGGAGTTCCTGTTTCGGACAGCAGGTCGTGGTCGTCAAAGCGGCTCGGATGCTCGATGTTCGCTCGGGTAAAGTGGTATCGCCCGGCGAGGTCGTGGTGGACGGCCAGCGGATCGTCTCCGTCGGCGCGGGCGCTGAGCCCGCAGGTGCGAAGGTGATCGACCTCGGCAACGTCACGCTGATGCCCGGCATGATCGACGCTCACGTACACCTGTTCCTGCATCCCGGTGCCGAAGACCTCCAGACCGTGGAGGAGAGCATTCCGCAACGGACGCTGATTGCCATGGACGCCGCCCGGATGGACCTACTCGGTGGGTTTACGGCCGAGCGCGACATGGGAACCGAAGGCGCGGGCTCGGCCGATACTGCCGTCCGCGAGGCCATCAACTCAGGCCTATTTCCCGGTCCACGCATGCGGATGAGCGGCAACGCGGTCGACCTGCTGGGCGGGCACGAGGATGCGAACCGCTTCAATCCGGCGCAGCATGTGCTCTCAAACGCGGACTACGCCAACAACGCCGACGAGCTGGTGAAGGTGATCCGTCAGCAGCGCAAGGAAGGCGCCGACTTCACCAAGATCTATGAGACTGGCGCGGACCGCTATGCGAATGGAATCCTGACGACTCCGTATCAGTACACGGTTGCCGAATTGAAGGCGGCGATCGCCGAGACGGCCCGCTATGGCCGGGGACCTGGACACGGGGTTTCAGTCCATGCAACCGGAGAGCCGGGCACCGGCTACGCGGTGGAGGCAGGCGTGGAGTCGGTCGATCACGCGGATTCCCTGAGCTCGGCCACGATGAAGATGATGAAAGAGAAGGGAATTCCGGCGGTCCCGACCTTCGCCATCTCGGAATACTTTGCGATTCACGCCGGGTCGCCAGCCGCAACAGCTCGCCGGATGGAGTCGCTGGACTTCCACGCCGCCGAATTCAAGAAGCAACTCGCCGCCGGAGTTCCGATGGCGGTGGGCAGCGATGTGGGGCCGTTTTCGCATGGCACCCAGGCCCGCGAGATGGAGTTGATGGTGAAGTACGGAATGTCTCCCGCCGAGGTTCTGAAGGCTGACCTGCTGAACGGCGCCAAACTGCTCGGGTGGGAGGGCCAGATTGGCGAGCTAAAGGCCGGGTTCCTGGCAGACGTCATCGCAGTCGACGGCGACCCAATCGCGGACATCTCGGCCCTGACCAAGGTGAAGTTTGTCATGAAGGGTGGCGTGGTCTACAAGCAGTAGGATGTTGCACCCGGTATGTCGTTTAGTGTGCTTTCCCTGTTGCGATAAATTGCTTCTGTCTGATTTGTTTGTCATCCCGTAGGGATCTGCTTTTGTCTCTAGGTCTACAACAACGGGAAATTCGCTCTAAGCCGTAAACGGCTCATCCGCAGACGGACCGTAAACGCCCGGAACAGCCAGATTGTTTAGCCGCAGATAGACCCCAAGCTGCGCCCGGTGGTGGATCATGTGGCTGAAGAAGATGTGGCGAAACGTACAGGACCGCGTGTCTTCGCTGATGACATACGCCCCATAGGAAAACTTCCAGATGTGTTGCAAGTCGGCATCGCCGGAGCCCCCAGAGCGGCGCGAGCTTCTGCTGCGAGGGTGTCGAAGTCGTGGAGAAGCTCCTCGGACGACACCAGCGTCAGCGGCGGCCACGCGACGGTGGTCAGGTCCAAACTGGGAGTCGTAAGGATGGTGATTCCCAGGCGCGGCAGTGTTGCGACGTGCATGGCCAGCTTGCACAGCGGCATGGACTTCTCGTGCGGCTTGTAGTCGGGGATGTCCACCGGGACTGCGGCGAGGATGCGGCGGGTCATGCCGATCTCCATGTCGAAGTCTTCAAGCAGGATTTCAGAGATGGTCATAGTGTCCTTGTGGGGGCTAGGACCCACCTCAATCCCGACGGAGCTGGGATTGAGATGGGGCACCCGGTAGGCCTGGTTTTACTGCTCGTCGGCGGAGGGGCCGTAGGTTTTGGGCACAGGAACTCCAAGCAGGCGGAGGTAGACGCCGAGCTGGGCGCGATGGTGGACCAGGTGGTTCATCATCATGGCGCGGTATGCAGCGTAACGGGTGCCGTCGAAGATGGGGTAATCCCCGTAGGTCAGTTTCCAGGCCTCGTTGAAAGCGGCGTCGGTGGTGGCTTTCAGGGTGGCGATGGAGTTGGCGGCGATCCCGTCGAAGACAGCCAGATTCTGCGCGTTGGTCTCGAAGACGTTGGGCTTGTAGCCGTTGGGGGCCGCGAGATCGAAGTCGGGTGCGGCGAGGGTGACCATGGTGAAGCCGGGCAGCTCCGCGGTGTGGCCGGCCAGGGCGGCAAGGCTCATGGATTTGTCGTGGGGCTTGAACTCGTTGTGGCCATCGGGCACCGCAGCTAGGATGCGGCGGCTGATCGCGAGTTCCGATTCAAGCTCCGGTAGCAGGAGCTGGCTGAGGGTATTTGCTTCAGACATAGGTCGTTCTCCTTTTGAGATGACGACCGAATTATATCGGGGGTGGGTAGCGAAAAAGCCCTAGGAAAACAGATTAGGCGACGAGGCGGCGCTTCAGGCG
>JAYVZU010000341.1:0-4618 GCA_043783075.1 Rhodanobacteraceae bacterium | reverse complement strand
TACATGGCGGAATTGACGTTAGTCGCCCCCGGACCCGCACCTCCACCTTCGTCTAACGCGCCACCCTGCCCGCCTGTGATTCAATAACCAGATGACGTTGTCGAAGCACCCATTCCAGATCGCCTCCATCGAAGTCGGCCAGGGCAAGCTCTTCCTCATCGGAGGCCCCTGCGTCCTCGAAAGCGAAAGCCACGCCCGCTCGCTCGCCGAGGCAATTCTTCGCATCACCTCAGACCTGAATGTCCCGTATATCTTCAAGGCCAGTTATGACAAGGCCAACCGCACCAGCATCCGTAGCTTCCGCGGCCCCGGCCTGCTTGAAGGCGCAAGAGTCCTCCGCGCCATCGCCAAAGACACCGGCCTGCCCGTCCTCACCGACGTCCACACGCCGGAAGACTGCGCCCGCCTGTCCGACGCGATCGGCGACGCGGAACTCGTCATGCAAATCCCGGCCTTCCTCTGCCGCCAGACGGATCTCCTGATCGCCGCCGCCAAAACCGGCCGCGCCATCAACATCAAGAAGGGCCAGTTCGTCGCGCCGCCCGACATGAAGTACGCTGTCGCCAAAGTCCGCGACTCCGGCAACGAACGCGTCAGCCTGTGCGAGCGCGGCGCCAGCTTCGGCTACAACAACCTCGTAGTCGATATGCGCGCCCTGCCCATCATGCGCGAGTTCGCCCCCGTAGTCTTCGACGGCACCCACTCCGTTCAAACGCCCTCCGCCGCCAACGGTGTCTCCGGTGGCCAGCCCGAGTTCATCCCCGTACTGGCCCGCGCAGCCGTCGCAGCCGGCATCGACGGAGTCTTCCTTGAAGTCCACGACAACCCCGCTCACGCCAAATCCGACGGCGCGAACGCGCTGCATCTGGACAAACTAAAAGGTGTGCTGGAAGAGTTGTTGCGGGTCCATGCAGCAGTGAACGCATAAAGCCGACCGCGGATAAACGCAGATCAACGCGGATTAATCCCGTAGCTCCACCGTGAAAACCTCGTTAGGAAGCCCTGTCCAAATCCGCGTCCATCCGCTCTTATCTGCGGTCGCGCCCCGCTCTAACGAGTGCTTACCTTCACCACGTGAATCTCCGGCAGATGCTGGTTCCAGTTCGTCGCCACGCTCTCGAAGATCAGCCGAAACTCCCGCTCGTCCCCCGGAGCCATCGGCGCATCCGCAATCATCTGCGTATCAACGTAAGGTTCATGCGTCCGGATAAGCGTCAGGGGTAGCGTCTCGACCTGCGGCGGCATCGCCATGTCGTTCGCGAACAATACCTGCACCACCGCACCCGTGACGGTCTTCGTTCCTGAATTCTTCACCTGCCCATCGATGTAAGTCGACTTCCCACCCGACAACGACGTCGCTTCGCTCATCTTCAGCTCCGAAAACGTGAGCGTCGCAGCGTACGGATCGAGTGGCAGAACTGCATTCCGCGGAGGCCCATCCTTGTGACGCCCCATCATCAGCATCACCGCTAATCCCAGCAAAACCAAAACGCCAGCAATGACCCAGGGCACAGGGTTCATCGGAGCACGTTCCGGTGGGCGGGAAGAAAACAGCTTGTCAGAAGTGGCAATCGGGTCGAGGCTCATGCACAAAATTCTACCTTGAGCCTTTAGCTGTCAGCTCAAAGCTCAGAGCTGTCAGCTCATAGAAAAGCGCTAATGCTCTCAGCCGAACCGAGCCAGATTTACCGTCTGCCGGAAGTCAACACTGTTTTCCTGAGCAGTACAAGTCATCCGAAGTGAGCACGTTTTTCCTTTTTGCGATGATCAGGTCCGAACATCTCCACGACCATACACATCTCTTGGATTCTGCTACGCATCCTCTCTCCGATGCGATCGCCAAGCGTTTCATTTCGCAGTGCTTCGCGCGCCTCCTCGAAGGCACTCAGCGTCCTCCCCGGAAGTAGAATGGCCTCCCTGTTTGGGTAATTCGTCGTGATAATTGTCGTCCGGCGCTCGTTGTAACGAGTGTTTAGTATCTGTGCGACCGTGTCGAATATCCAATCGCTTGGTTTCGATGCGCCAAGCTCATCCAGAACTAAGACCTCGGCCTTCAGAATGGGCTCTAGGATTTCTAATTCTGTTGCCTGAACACTTCTGTTAAAACTGTTCTGAATTTTCTTAATCAAATCGTGAAAATGAAAGAAAACGCCAGTCGCTCCTTTCTTTTGAATCAACTCCCTCAACACAGTCGTGGCCAAGTGAGTTTTACCGGTGCCAATTGCTCCTGTGAACAAGAGGCCAATTCCCTTGGTATCAAACGGATAGGCCGCCACGAATTTCTCAGCAGTGTATTTGGCGGAATTAAGTGTGTAGTCCTTGTCGTCCCGGTCCGCAGTTTCGTAGTTGTCGAACGAACTCAACTCATATTTCGGGGGGATATTGGCTGCAGCGATCATCCGCGCCACCCGCCGCTGGATCCTGCACTCGCAGTCCTTCGCCGCGCGGCTACCGTCCTCGCGCACCACTACTCGAAGTCCCGAGCCGTTGCAGATTGTACAAACTTCCATACCGTCAGTATCGCAGCTTCCGCGAGCGGCTGAATCCAATTGCCCGCTGTGCGAATCAAAGGTAGAATGAGGAAAGTTAGTCCTGCGCTTATCGGGGGCTGTTCTCACGGATCGAGCCAGTAGCGCGTCAGGCACTTCGATGTGACGGTGACCAAGCCCGTTCGCAAGCGAACCGCAAGTTGGCCGACAAAATAAAGGATATTCAAGATGCCGAAGCAAGGGATTCACCCGAAGTATGAAGAGATCAACGTAAAGTGCGCCTGCGGATCCATCTTCCAGACGCGCTCCACCCACAAGGGCGACATCGTCCTCGAAATCTGCGCTGCCTGCCACCCCTTCTTCACCGGCAAGCAGAAGCTGATCGACACCGCAGGTCGCGTCGACCGGTTCCGCCGCAAGTTCGCACAATCGGACTCGGCCAAAGCGGAAGCGGCAAAGAAGTAACCCTGCAGCAGAGCCCAACAGGACGGCCTCCGCTCAGGCGGGGGCCGTTTTCCTTGCAATCCGTCAACTAACTCATGAAGAAGCACTGGGACAATCCGGCCACCAACGCCATGCCCGATCAGACCCGCGTCCCCGCGGTGCTGACCATCGGCAACGTGCGCATCGCGCCGGCGACCGTGCTTGCCCCCATGGCCGGCGTTACCGACACCGTCTTCCGCCGCTTCATCAAAAACGCCAGCAAATTCACTCCCGATGCCGCTGACGACAACGTCGACGCCACCACCAGCAATGAGCAGTCCGGCTGCGGCCTCATCATGACCGAGTTCACCTCCGCCGACGGCCTCTCCCGTATGCGCGAGGTCAAGCGCAAGCGCTACCTCACCTACTACGACGACGAACACCCCATCTCCGCCCAGATCTTCGGGTCTAACCCGGAGACCCTCGCGGACTCGGCTCGGATTTGTGCAGACGCCGGCTTCGACATCGTAGACCTCAACCTCGGCTGCCCCGCCAAGCGAGTCGTCAGCTGCAACGGAGGCTCCGGCCTGCTCCGCGACCTGCCCCTCATCGAGGTCATCTTCAAGCGTGTCCGCGCCGCCATCTCCATTCCCTTCACGGTCAAATTCCGTATGGGCTGGAACGACAGCAACATCGTCTGCGTCGAACTCGCCAAACTGGCTGAAAACTGCGGTCTCAACGCCGTTGCCCTCCACGCCCGCACCCGCGAGGACGGCTACTCCGGCCAGGCCCGCTGGCAGTACATCGCCGCAGTGAAAGACGCCGTCAAGATTCCGGTGATTGGGAACGGCGACATCCTCACCCCCGAAGACGCCGTCGCGATGGTCCACCAGACCAACTGCGACGCCGTCATGATTGGTCGCGCCGCCCCCGCCAACCCCTGGATTTTCAGGCAGATCGCCCAGTACACCGCCACCGGCAACTACGACGTCCCCACCGACGAAGACCGTTACCGCATGATCAAGGCCTACTTCGGCATGCTCATCCACGAGCTCGAAGAGCACCCCATCATCCTCGGCATCCCCGGTGTCGAGCTGACGGAAGCCCAGATCAAGCTGCAGCGCAACCGCGAGTCCAGCCTCCGCGAGACCATCGGCAAGATGAAGCAGTTCGCCAGCTGGTTCACCCACGGAATCCCCGGCGGTGCCACGCTCCGCAAGCAAATCTTCGAGGCTAAAGACGGGACTAACGTCCTTGCAGCCGTGGAACACTTCTTCGAAACTCGCCGAGCCCACGCCCATACCCAGCCAGACCGCGAACCGGAACTGGTAGCCTCCAGCTACCCCTTCCGCGCCTAACTGTCCAAATCCGACCGCCGTCATTCTGGCGAAGCCAAAATCTCCGTATTTCGCGGGTGCCCCATCTCAAACAGCACCACCGTTTGAGGTGGGTTCGCGAAAATACCCACTCCCACCTTGTCATCCTTCGCCGAAGGCGGAGGACCCGCTTCTAGTCTCGCCCCTTAACTCCCATTTTCTTGCGTCCGGCGAGCCGACACTTAGGGAGACTCTGCACAAGTTCTGCGTCCACAGCCTGATTGATTAATCTGAAGTTCAGGGGTGGATTGCGATGAAGCAGCGTAGTTTGGCGTGTCAGGGAATGTTTGAGAAGTATGGCCGTAAGTCTCGCCGGGAGTTGTTTTTGGA
>JAYVZU010000340.1:0-13808 GCA_043783075.1 Rhodanobacteraceae bacterium | reverse complement strand
ACCGCCATCGCCTCTCATTCTTCGCAGACTCATGAAGCCACCGTCATCTCAAATGTCGAGCGCCTCCGCGAACTCCTCTACCCACAGCTCCCCGAAGTCGAAGTAGTCGGAATAGACGAGGCCCAGTTCCTCGACGCCGCCATCATCCCCCTCGCGATGGAGCTAGTCCATCTGGGCAAGCGCGTCCTCATCGCCGGCCTCGACACGACGTTCTCCAACGAGCCGTTCGGCCCGATCCCCCACCTCATGGCCCTCGCCGACGAAGTGTCAAAGCTCTCCGCCGTCTGCATGGTCTGCGGAGCCCCCGCCATCCACACCCAGCGCCTCGGCCAATCCCAGGAGCTAGTCGTCGTAGGCGCCGCCGGCCTCTACGAAGCCCGCTGCCGCCTCTGCTTCCGCCCCTTTGTAGACGAGCACGGCTCCGAGCAACTAGAACTTAGCGCAATGTAGTATTGTCACGAACAGAAAAGACATCTGGCTACCATGCTTCATCGGGCCCGGTTCTGACACGGCATTTCTGGAGGTTTCCAATGAAAGTAGACAGGCTCTTTTACGTCCTAACATCTGCCCTGTTCCTTGTCCTTATGGCAACTGGCTTTCACGCTTTTGTGCCGAAAGGCTTGGCAGCCGGCGGTCGTATCATCGACCCCAGAATCTTTCCCATCGTGGTCATTCATGGTGTCGCAATTGCCGCCTGGTATGTACTCTTCTTCCTGCAGTCGACTCTGGTCGCCATTCGCAACCGGAGACTGCACATGACACTCGGTTGGAGCGTCGTCGTGCTGGCACCCCTTCTCGCGGTCGCCGGAACCATCATCGCCGTCCGCTCCGTTCAGGTAACGCCCCCATTCGTCCACATCTTAGGATTGCCCTACTCCCAATTCATGCTGCTAATGCTCACCGAAATCGTTGCGTTCACAGGTTTCGTTACAGCCGGCTTAGCCACACGAAAGAAACCCCGAATCCATCGCGCCATGATGCTGTGCGCGAGCCTGACACTCCTTTCAGGAGCGACGGACCGCATCCCATTCATAGTCGCCATCTTCGGAGAATCGGGCTTCTTCGGCCTCTTTCGTCCAGTCTTATTTATTGCCCTATTGCTCCTTCTGGCGCGCACCGTGCAAATCCGCTCTTTCGACCGACCGGTTGCAATCGGAATCAGCATCCTCTTCGGCATGTATGCCCTCGCCTACGCCCTTGCCACAACCCACGCCTGGGACATAGCCGCCGCCACAATCCTGAGGTTCTAATGCCTTCACCCCCGCTCCGAACCGATCTGAAGCAAGTCACTTCTTGTTCTTAAAAATGCCTTTCAGATCGGTTTGAATCGGTGTCAAGCCTCTTCTAGTCCTAGGGAACCTCTGCATAAGTATTAACTATTCAGGCTCGATGCATTGAAAACAGGGCACTTGTTTTTGGCCAAAACGACTTGTGCAGAGGTTCCCTAGTGCTTATTCACCATATCCACTACATCCTTCTTCAGCGCCAGCGAGCTGCCCAGCCGCGCATAGTACATATGCCCTCCCGGATACTCATGCACCGTCACCCGTGTCGGATCGCCCATGATCGGCATCTCGTTCACCGTCAGCACGCTCCCCATAAACGGGCACGATAGATCCGCCCAGCCGTGTGCAATCACCACCCGCAGCTTCGGGTCGGTAGATACAGCCACACGCAAGTCCGTCGCAGAAGCCGCCCCGCCAAATGCTCCATTCCGGCTCGTCCGATCCCACGCTCGCGCAACCTCTTCGCTCAGCGCGTTGTAACGAGAATCCGTCTTCCAGCCCACGGTCTTTGTCACCCAATCCACCATCGCCGTCGTCGTCGGAGCAATGATCGACAGCAAAATCGGATCCTGCGTCGTCTGCGTCGGGTTATACGGGAATGGATCGTAAGCCGTCACATTCGGGTCATACCGGCTGCCCAGCTTGCCTGTCTCGCGAAACTCCTCGCGCAAAAACGCCTGCGTCTCCAACCGCCCGCCAGACTCCTTCACAAACTTCGGATCAAGGCCCGTAAGCTCCGTAACCTTCTTCACTATCCGAGCCGTAGCCGCCGGATCGGAGTTCCCCCGCAGCAAATCCGACGCATACTCCCCGGTCACATAATCCAGCACCGGAGCCATCGCCTTATCGCTCAGCGTCCCCTTGCGCTCAAAGTTCGCGGCCACAATCGACGGCAGCGTCAGCATCCACGGCACCGGCGACAAGTCCCGATCCCCAGCCGTCGAGTTCAGCGCCGGCGACACCAGCACCAGCCCATTCATCGCCACACCAATCTGCGACTGCAGATAACTCGTCAGCCGCGGCCCCCGATACCCGCCATAGCTCTCGCCCACCAGGTACTTGCGCGACTGTAGCCGACCGTTCTTCACCAGCCAGTCGTACACCACCTTCGAAAGGTAAGCGATGTCCTGATCCGGCCCATAAAACAGCCTCTTCGACTCCGCCTCGCTCACCAGCGACTGCGAAAACCCAGTCCCAATCGGGTCAATAAACACCAGGTCGGTGAAGTCCAGCCACGTCCCAGGATTGTCCTTCATCGTCGCCGGATCGCTCGGGCTCTGCCCCTCCGCCCCAAAGTCCACGCGCTTAGGCCCAATCGCCCCCAAATTCAAATAGACGCTCGCCGCACCCGGCCCTCCGTTGAACGCAAACGTAACCGGCCGATTCGCCCCCTCCACAACATACGAAGTAAACACCACCTCGCCGGTAGCCTTACCCTCGGCATTCTTCACCGCCAGCGTCCCCACAGTAGCCGTGTACTTCAGTTCCTTGCCATCCATGTGGATCGACTGTTCCACATGCGCGTCGGCTGGCAGCGTGTTCGCCATAGGAGCCGCATCCCCAGCAGCAGGTGCTGACGGAGCAACCGAGGGACGTTGACCATACAAAGAAGGCACAGCGCAAAGCGCCACGACAAGAGCAATTCGATTGAAATTCATGAACACAGAATATATCCAAACCCCCGACTTCCTCCGCGACCTTTGCGTTCTCCCCTTGCCTTTCCTCGACCAAGCCAACAAATTCCCCGCCACCGCAAGCCTCCTGCCATCTAAACGCGCTACGATAATCTCGCTGATCGATTTCCAAGGAGACCCCCAATGCGCCTCGCCCTACTCGGCCTAACCGCCCTCGCTCTCGTCGTCCCTGCCAACGCCGCCAAGAAGGACAAGCCGCTCGTTGTGCCCGTCAAGACCGCCAAGGGCGAAGATGCTGGCACCGTCTCGTTCAAGGAGACCAAGAAAGGCAAGCTCGAAATCAAGCTCGCCCTCAAAAACCTCCCCGAAGGCGATCACGCCATCCACATCCACCAGAAGCCCCTCTGCGAAGGCCCCGACTTCAAAACCGCCGGTGGCCACTTCAACCCCGACTCCAAGCAACACGGCTCCATGAACCCCATGGGCCACCACGCCGGAGACCTCGGCCTCAACCTCACCGTCGGCGTCGAGCACACCGTCAACCAGACCATCTCAGTCGACTTCCTCTCCATCGGCACCGGTAAGTCCAATGACATCATCGCCAACGGCGGAACCAGCTTCATGATCCACGAAAAGGGCGACGACATGAAGACCGACCCTACTGGCAACGCCGGCAACCGCTTCGCCTGCGCCGTAATCATCGGCATGCCGTAACCCGGGTGCCCCACCCTTTCGGCTTCATCGAAAGGGTGGGGTAATACATCTCAGGGAATCCTATCGTCCTGCCTTGCGGTAACCGTCCGGGGTATCGTTTGCGGAAGTAAACGACCGCCTTCTCCATCCACCTGAAAAATGCGCGACCAGAACCCCTACCTCCTATCCTTTTCTTCGCCTTCCTCGTCGTCTTAGCCGGGATGTTCGTCCACGCCTGCAACTGCCGATGCATGTAGGTCCTTCCCCCAAAACAAACCCCTCACCCCTGCCAAACGTCTAACCTCCCATACGAGGTGAAACCATGCGCCTGGCAGCCATCGTCCTAGCCGTCATGTTTCTTGCCCTACCAGCCCGCTGGGTCATCAGCGGACGTCGTCCCAATCAGTGCAACGACTGCACCAAGCGCCTCGTCGCCGCCCTCCGCAACAATCAGGGAAAAGACGCCGGAACCGCCAGTTTCCAACAGATTGGCCCCGACCTCCAGATTAAGCTCTCCCTCAAAAATCTGCCCCCTGGCCAACATGCGGTCTATCTCCACGCCAACCCAATCTGCGAGACCCCGACTTTCTCCTCTGCCGGCCCGCACTTCAACCCCGGCAATAAACAGCACGGTGCGCTCAACCCCCTCGGCCAACACGCCGGCGACCTCCCCAACATCCTCGTCCGCGCCGACCGCACCGCCGAAGCCACCTTCACCCTCTCCACCATCTCCCTCGGAACCGGCTGGCCTAACAGCATCTTCCGGGGCGAATCCCTCGTCATCCACGACATGCCCGACGACCGCATTGACGACCCTGACGGCTTCGCCGGCAAAGCCATAGCCTGCGGCCTCGTGGCCACGGGAAGCTAAAAATAAAGATCGCACCTCCGCTAAACTCTGCATCTGACTAAAAGTCTTTGTGTCCGAACCGACAGAAATGGCGGTGGGGGCCGACCGACACCCCGTGCGCCTGTAGCAACGGAGTTATCGGCAAACTATGAACTCTAATTCGTTCCATGTTCGAAACTGACCAGCATTGTCAAAGGTGTATTGTCACCATTCTTCTATTTGAGTTCATATTTCGGGGAGTCTGATCTGATGGAAACTACCGCAAGCAAAAGGCTTCTAGTCGTAGACGACGACGAAGCCGTGCGAGAGACCCTCGTCATGATCCTCGAAGATGCCGGCTTCGAAGTTGAGTCCGCAACAAACGTAAATGACGCGCTCAAACTCATCGGCTCGGAAACCTTCGATGTTCTCGTGAGCGATCTCCACATGCCATCTCACGGAGACGGGTTGACCGTTATAAGCGCCATGCGCCATGCCAACCCCAAAACAGTCACCATCCTATTCAGTGCATATCCCGAGATGCAGAGAGCTGCCGCCGCTATCCTCGCCCAAACGGATGACATCCTCATAAAACCCGCAGACATCGTGAATCTGGTCGGTCTGATCCGCGAAAGGCTGGACAAGGGTCCGACTCCTAAGTCCGCCATAGATAGTATCGCTACGATTCTTAACCAGGAGACCGACGCAACAATCAAGGACTGGCTCCGCCGAGTCGACAGCGAATCCCGAATCCTCACAGTGAAGATGACAGATCAGAACCGTTCGGCGCACCTTCCGGAACTCTTTCGCGACCTCGTATATCGCCTGAATCATCCGCTTCCCTTAGGTAGCCACGCCCTCATATCTCCGTCAGCGGCCGAGCACGGTTTTCTGCGCCGCAAGCAAGGCTACACAGCCGCAATGATGGTCGAGGAGTCGAGAATGCTGCAAGTAAGCATCTTCCAGACTCTGCACGAGAATCTGCACCGCGTAGACTTCAGTTCGCTCCTGGTCAGTGTCATGGCAATCGCCGACGAGGTCGACTCGCAACTCGCCCAGGCCATGACCGCTTACGTCAGCCAATCGCAGGTTGACACCTTAAGCACACTTCCCGCGCCGTCCAACGAAATGGCCGCCTGAAGCCCCGTCCCTGAACGCGCAAAACCATTCGACATCGGTTTGCCACGGAACAAACCAAATCCGGCCTGCGTATAGCCTCAACATGGGCGTTTATCACATGGCGATTCCCCTCCTGATGCCGATGCGGCAGCTCATGCCGTTTCAGAGCTCCGAGGGCCCCCGCCACACTCCACCATCGACACCAACCTCCGGGATTCCCGGTACACTGCTCCCAGCCCAACGTTCTCCCGAGGCCCGTGTGCAGCGCACCCCCGAACAACAGGCCGAGCAAGACGCTATCGTCCAACTCGTAGCCCAGTGCATGGCCGGCGACCAGAGCGCATGGAACCGGATGGTTTCGGGCCAGCACAAACGCATCTACGCCATCTGCTACCGCTTCACCAACGACCCCACCGACGCCGAGGACATCACCCAGGACGTCTTCATCAAGGTCTACCGCAACCTCGCCAGCTTCGACGCCTCCAAAGGCAGCTTCCAGACCTGGATCACCACCCTCACTCGCAACATGCTCGTCGACAACTATCGCCGCACCAAGCTCGACCGCGCGACCCACTCCATCGACGCCACCCTCTCCGCAGACGATGACGGCCCCACCATGGCCGACCGCCTCGCCGACACCCGCCAAAATCAGGAAGAGCGTTTCGCCGGCCTCGAGCTCAAAGCCACCATCCAGCAGGCCCTCAAAAAACTCTCCCCCGAGCTCCGCGAAGCGGTCATCCTCCGCGACCTCGAAGATATGGATTACAAAGAGATTGCGATCATCCTCAAGATCCCCGAAGGAACCGTAAAAAGCCGAATATCTCGGGGAAGAGCGGAACTAGCAAGGTTGTTGCAACGTATAGAAATACAAGGAAACTAGCTCCAAAGCCGTCATTCTGGCGAAGCCAGAATCTCCGTAGTTGCCTTTTAGAACCAGCACAAAGTCCCACCAGAAACACAGGTGAACCAAATGGCAAACATCTTCAAATTCGACGAGAACCAGCACAATCGCAGCCCGCTCTGCACCGCCTGCGAAGAGATGCTGACCGACGCGCTCGACCACACTCTCTCCCCCGCCGACCAGACATGGTTCGACAAGCACGTCACCTCCTGCGTCGACTGCAGCGACATGCTCGCCGACGCCCAGCGCGGAGCCGCATGGCTCGAACTCCTGAAGGCTCCGCGCCCCGAGCCCTCCGCCGCCCTCATGGAGCGGATCCTCGCCCAGACCTCCGGCCTCGAACAAAAAAATAGCCTTAGCCCCATCTTCATCGGTCAGCCAGTCCCAGACTCTGCACCTGCGATGCCGCACACTAATCTCCTCCCATTCCGCCCCCGCATGCCGAAATTTGCTGCCTGGGCCAACGCCTACTCCCAGCCGCGCCTCATGATGACCGCCGCCATGGCCTTCTTCTCGATCGCCCTCACCCTCAACCTCACAGGAGTTCGTCTAGACCAGCTCCGTGCCTCAAACCTGAAGCCCACCAGCGTCCGCAAGACCTACTACGAGGCCAGCGCCGACGCAGTCCGCTACTACGACAACCTCAAAGTCGTGCAGGTCATGGAGTCCCGTGTAGACAAACTCCGCACCTCGGACTCCGATGCCCCCCGCGATCAGAACCGGACCCCGGCGCCCGTGGCCAAGCCAGACCAGACTCCCGACCAGCAACCCGCTCCTAAGCCAGCCCAGGAAAAGAAAGATCCCAACGGCCCCGTAAGTCAGCGCAAAATGCCCGTCGCTCGTCCGCGCTTCATCACCACAGACGAAAAAATTAGCTCCACCCAAACTGCAATTCTGAAGAAATTCACCCAGGAAGGGGGTCTGGCATGAACGACTATCAGCCCGACACCAACACCAACCCGCCCGTAGCCTTTTGCCAAAATTGCGGCAAATCGCTCGATAACGACACCGTCCGCAAAGTAGGCACAGCTGTCTACTGCGAACCCTGCCTCTCCGCCAAAATCGCCGGAAATCCCGGCGACTCCGCCCGCCCCTACGGAAACGTATTCGTCAATGGCACAACCCCCGGTTCTTCAGGTGCCCAGCCCATCTTCAACGCCAGCACCCCGAATCCCGGCCTTGCAGCCCTCCTTGGCCTCATCCCCGGCGTCGGTGCCATGTACAACGAGCAGTACGCCAAGGGTGTCGTCCACCTCATCATCTTCGCGTTGCTCGTATCCTTCTCGCACATCACTGGAATCTTCGTGCTCTTCGTCTTCGGCTGGATCGCCTACATGTCCATCGAGGCGCATCACACCGCCCAGGCCCGCCGCGACGGAACCCCCCTCCCCAACCCCTTCGGCCTCAACGACATAGGCGAGCGCATGGGCTTCGGCGCAGCCTGGCCCGGTGCCGACCCCACCGCCGCCGCTCGCGACGCCGTCAACGCTGCCGCCCAGCACATCAACGCCGCAGCCGCCGGATTCCAGCAGCGCCCCCCCATCGTCACGCCGCCCCCGGCCGACTACCAGCCATACGGCTACGCGAACCCGAATCCCACCTACCCCTACACCAATATCCCCTACACCCCGGTCCCGACCGCTGTGCCCCACTATGCGCCTCCGTACATCCCGCCCGCCCCAACTCCCAGCCGCTTCCCGGTCGGAGCAGTCGTCCTCATCGGCCTCGGTAGCTTCTTTCTCCTCAGCACGTTAGGTGTCTTTAGCGCCGTCCCCGGCGGAGCCCTTAGCGGTATAGTCCTCATCGGGATCGGCGTCTGGGTCTTCCTTCGCCGCATGACCGAAACCGGCCAAAACTTCGCCGACGACGGCTCCTCCAACTACCAGCTACGCCTCTTCCGAGCACTCAAAGGCTCCATCTGGCTCGGCGTCATCGGCCTCCTCGAGTTACTCGACGCCTTCCACCTCATCCGCTGGGCCTATAGCTGGCCCGCCCTCATCATCCTCGCCGGCGTCATGATGATCCTGCAGCGCACCGTCTACGCCTCCGCCGCCGCAGCCTTCTACGCCGAGCCTCCCTACACTCCCGGCCCCCCATCTCAGACAGTTCCGTCGTCTGAGGTAGGATCCCACACCGACACCACCACCCACACCGACACCCACGAAGGAGGAAACTAACATGGCTGGCTATCCTCCTCCCTACCCCCCACCGCCCGGCGCGCCCTTCGGCTACGACCCCAAACAGCAGGCCCGCATGGCTCGCGAGCAGATGAAAGCGCAGGTCCGCGCCCAAAAAGCAGCTTTCAAAGCCCAGCGCGATCTCTACCGCTATCAGACCCGCGCCGTCATGACCGGCAACCGTCGCAGCTCCATCCTCGGCCCCCTCATCGTTCTGGCCGTCGGCATCATAGCTCTCCTCATCCGGCTTGGCCGGGTCCAGATCGGTGACTTCGGTATCTGGTACGGTCGCTGGTGGCCTCTCCTCCTCGTCGTTGCCGGTCTCATCCTGGTCGGCGAGTGGGCCTTCGACCAGCGCCCCCGCCCCGAAGGAACACCCTACGTCCGCCGTGGCATCGGTGGCGGAGCCATCGTACTCCTCATCTTCCTCGCCCTCACCGGAGCCGTCGTCCGCACCATCCACAGCGGCCGCGACCTCATCGCCAACAACTTCTCCTTCGACCCCGACACCCTAAACGAGTTCTTCGGCGAAAAGCACGAGATGTCCGAGCCCCTCACCGCGCCCTTCTCCGTCGGCACCGCACTTGTCATCGATAACCCCCACGGTGACGTCACCATCGTCGGCAAATCCGACGACAACCAGCTACACATCACCGTCAACAAGCGCATCTACAGCCAGTCCGACTCCGACGCCGACTCGAGGGCCCGGCAGATCAGTCCCCGCATCGTCCAATCCGGAAACACAGTCAGCGTCACCGTCCCCGCCATTACCGGAGCTACCGCCGACCTCGACATCACCGTCCCCGACCTCGGCGAGATCACCGTCACCGCAAATCACGGAGACGTCGCCATCTCCGGCATGCTCGCCCCCGTCACCGTCACCGCCAACCACGGCGACATCGAGCTAAACTCCATCACCGGAGCCGTCTCCGCCCACATCAACCACCGCGACAACACCTTCTCCGCCCACCACATCACCGGCGACGTCGCCGTCCGCGGCCACGCCAACGACATGACCGTCACCGACGTCTCCGGCCAGGTCTCCCTCGAAGGCGAATTCTACGGCGACACCCACTTCGAGCGGCTCCACGGCCCCATCAGCTTCCATACCAGCCGCACCCAACTCAACCTCGGCCGCCTCGACGGCGAGATCAGCATCAGCCCCCACGCCGATCTCACCGCCAACCAGATCACCGGCCCCACCATCCTCAAGACCCGCAGCCGCAACATAAACTTTGACAGCGTCATCGGCGATATTGACATCACCAATAGCGATGGCTCCGTCGACATCACCGGCCTTCCTCCCCTCGGCAACGTCCAGGTCGAAAACAAGAACGGCGAAATCAACCTCTCCGTCCCCATGCACTCCAACTTCACGGTCGACGCCGAGACCAAGGGTGGCGAGATCAACAACAATCTCAACCTCTCCACATCGTCCTCCAACAACCGAACCGCGATCTCCGGATCGGTAGGCCACGGTGGCCCCCGCATCAACCTCCACACTACCCACCTCGACATCAACCTCCACGAAAAGGACATAGCCCCACCTGCTCCTCCCGCGGCACCCGCTCCCCCGGCCCTCCCCAAACCCGCAGCCCCGGCCAAGCCACCAGCTTCCCCCAGGCTCCCCACAACCCCTCTACCCCCAGGCAAACCCGCAGGGAACTCCGTAACCCTCTAACCTGAGGTCATTCTGAGCAAAGCGAAGAATCTCAGTATTGGCCTTGAATGTTGTCCTCCTCCGACAACTGAAAATCTCTCCGTGCCCCATTCATCGCGGCCCCATCGCGATGAATGGGAAAGCAAAATCCAACCCAAACTAAACATCAGGGTGCCGGGTGCCCCATGGCTCGCTTCTGAGACATGGGACATCGGCCCTCAAACCATTTCGCCTGTCAGTCGTCGATCATTGCAAGTTACGATCGATTATGACTGAGACCACGACAGCCGTACCGAACAGCAAAGCCACCATCATCAGCATGGCAGTTCTTGCTATCGCCATCTCCTCTGCTCTGCACGAAGGTATCGGCCACGGCCTCACCGCTTGCCTGCGCGGGGATATCCCCACCGAGCTTACAAGCAATCACCTATCCGACCTTCACCCCGACCGCCTCGTCGACGCCGGTGGAACCCTCGTCAACCTTGCGGCCGGAACCGTCGCCATGTTCGCAGCGCATCTTGCGACCCAACGCGCCAATCTCCGCTATTTTCTGTGGCTGGTCGGCTGCTTCAA
Organism: Rhodanobacteraceae bacterium; assembly: GCA_043783075.1. Taxonomy (GTDB): domain Bacteria; phylum Acidobacteriota; class Terriglobia; order Terriglobales; family Acidobacteriaceae; genus Edaphobacter. Next base: position 2,936 of record JAYVZU010000340.1, on the reverse strand, counting down.
TCTCATGAACGGTGCGGGATATTTCCTCTTTTCCGGCATCCTCGGTCTGGGCGATTGGCAGGAAGTCATCCTCGGTCTTCCCCACTATGTCGCTTTACGTGTCGCGATGTCCCTCTTCGGCGCCATCCTCTATTTCCTCGTCGTTAAAGTCATCGCGCAACAACTCCAGCCCTTCTGCCCTAATCGCACCGAGTATCGCTCGCTCTACAACACTGTCGGACGCCTTCCCTACTACGCAGCCTGCGCGTTCTATTCTCTTGCCGGGGCCTTCGACCCCCTCGGCCTCCAGCTTCTCGTCCTCTCCACCATCCCCGCAGCCTTCGGAGGCAACTCCGGACTCATGTGGGCCGACTCTTTACTCCCAAAGACATCTCCTGCTACCGGCACTCCCCTCGTCGTCTCGCGCGAACCCGCCTGGTGGATCGCTGCCACCATACTCGGCCTCGTCTACATCCTCGTCCTTGGCCGCGGGATCCATTTCGCTCAATGAACTCGCTTGCCCCGTCCCAACCTTGACACCCATACGCCCCGCAAACCATACTCATCAGATCGCGCAAACTTTGATCCTCCGGAGCATCATGACAAGAACGTATCTTCTCTCGACTGGCCTCTTCCTCGCGGCCGCCATCCCCACTCTTGCGCAGCTGTCACCCGCTCCCGCCACCGCGCGCCCCGTTCCAGCTCCCCTCCAGATCCCCAACCCCCACTACATCTCCATCCCCATGACCGTCGACGTCAACGCCTCCGTCGACAAGGTCTGGCCCCGCATCGGAAAGTACTGCGACATCGGCGAGTGGTCCAACTCCCCCGCCGGAAACACCTGCAAAATCACCTCCGGCACCGACGGAGAGTTCGGCACCATCCGCACCTTCGGCAACGAAGTCCTTATCGGTAAGACCAAGTATTCTTACACTTACGCCCAGGGCCCGCGCGAGAACACACCCTACAACCTCTACCATGGAACCCTCGAAGCCGAGTCCCTCACCCCCTCCACCACCCGCATCACGTACACCCTCTTCCTCGACAACTCCATGCTCGCCGACGACGCCGCCCGCGACGCCGACATCAAGACCCGCCGCACCAACTTCTCCGCCCGCCTCCAGAACATGAAGATTCTCAGCGAAGGCGGAACCCTCTCCACGCCACCTGCACCTCCCGAGCCGGCGACTCCCCGGCCCGCCGCGCCGACACCCGCGCCGTACCTCAACCCCACCCCCCACTACGTCTCCGTCCCCATGGAAATCCAGATCGACGCCCCCGTCGATAAGGTCTGGGCCCGCATCGGAAAGTTCTGCGACATCGGCGAGTGGGGATTCCCCGGCTGCACCATCACCTCCGGCAAAGACGGAGAATTCGGAGCAGTCCGCTCCATCGGCAGCGAAATCCTCGTTAGCAAAACCCGCTACTCTTACATCTATACCCAGCCCCTCCGCACCTCCGGCACCTACATCATGTACCACGGCACGCTCGAAGCCCGCGCCCTAACCCAAACCACCTCAACGCTTTACTACACCCTCCTCTACGACAACTCCCCCCTCCCCGACGACGCCGCCCGCGAAGCCGACATCGCCCGCCGCCGCACGACCTTCACCGGTCTCCTCAAAAACATGAAGATCCTCTCCGAGGGCGGCACCCTCCCAACCAAAAAATAGCCGGTGCCCCATCCTCGCCCGACAGTCTCATCGTCGGGCGAGGATGGGGCAATACAACTCCAGGACGCCTATTGTTCTACCCTGCGGTATCCGTCCGGGGTCTCGTTTGCGTCCTTCAAACGACCGCCGTTCTCCACCGGACTGCTCCCTCTACATGGGATGACTCGCCCTAGACTCTCCAATCAGGCGTAGAAACGTACTCTCGTCCAATATCCGAAGGCTTCGCCGTCCCGCAGTTCCCCATCACCAACTCCAATTCGCATTGCATAATCTCCAAAACCCGATCCACTCCCGCCTGACCAAATGCTCCCAGGCCCCACAGCATCGGACGCCCAATCCCAACTGCAGTAGCCCCCAGCGCCAGCGCCTTAAAGACGTCCGTACCCCGCCGAAACCCGCCATCCATCAGGATCGGGATCTTTTTATTTACCTCTGCCACAATCTCAGGCAGAGTCTCGATCGTCGATTCACCCAACTCGGTCGCCCGTCCACCATGATTTGAAACCTGAATCCCATCGAATCCGTGGGCAATCGCCAACCGTGCATCTTCCCGCGTCAGGATGCCATTGATAACAAACTTGCCCTTCCATAGATTCCGCATCTTGTCCGCATACGCCCAGTCCATCCCGGCATCATTTCGTGTAACACCTGGAATGTCTGCCACCGGCGCGTACATCGGCAATTCCTTCATATTCGCTCCATTGGGTCCCGAATGACACCCGTTGCATTGACTCAGATCTTTCGGCCGCAACCGCAAATTCGTATCGCTATTCCGTCCGGTATTTACATCGACCGTCAAAACCATCACATTGCATCCGGCCGCAGCCACCCGCTCGATGATTTTTTTGCACGCCTCCCACGGCGTCGGAGCATACAACTGATACCAGACTGGACGCCCCAGAGTTTTATTCACCTCCTCCAAGCTCGTTGAGGTCACGGAAGAAAGCATCTGCAACGTATTGTGAGCTTTGGCAGCTCGCGCAACCGCCAACTCGCCGTCCACATAGAATGCCCGCTGGGCGGCCGTTGGACAGATAAAAATCGGACTATCGTAAGTCGCTCCGAACAAATTCACCTTTGTGTCGATCGCATGGACATCGCGCAAACGTCGAGGCCGGAGCCGAACATGGTCAAACCCTTCACGATTCGCCCGAAGCGTAGCGTCGCCATCAACACCACTCGCCATGTACGCCCAGTGGCCCTGCGATATCTTCTGCTGCGCAACCTTCTCAAAATCAAAGACATTCAGCGCCTCCTGAGGATTTTTGATCAGCCCGTCAGGTA